>JBCDBC010000366.1:0-5574 GCA_039184535.1 Bacteroidota bacterium
CTACCTCCTTAGAACCAATCGAACTGATGGCAGCGGTGATATCTCCCTTTCTTTGCGAACCATACCCTGTCACGATTACTTCATCAAGGGCGAGGGCATCATCTTGTAGAGAAATGTTGAAAGTTGTTTGGCTTCCCACCGTAGTCTCATAAGTAGCTTTTCCCAGGAAAGCTACGAGTAACACGGCGTCATCTCCGGGAACATCCAGACTAAATGCTCCATTTTCGTCAGTTAGTGCACCATAAGTGGTTCCTTTGAGCAGTACACTAGCGCCCTGTAATGGGCTCCCGTCAGTTGAGGTTACTACTCCGCTGATGGCTTTTTGTGCCATAGCTTCAAAGCTACATAGCATAAAAAACAATCCACAGATAAGTGTAAATAGTTTTCTCATACATAAAATTGGTTAGGTTTTTAAATTGACAATCAACAGAAGAAACGTAGATTTTTCAGTTTGGTACCTTCGAATGACCACATACCGTCAAAATACTTCAACTGTTCAGACAATCAGTCGGCGAAGTTAACGGGATTAACTGACATTTGCCATATTATTGATAATCTTTTAGTAAAAATGACGATTTTATATTAATTGCCCATTGATTTTGAAATAATATTAGTTCCTCCTGATGGTTCTTGGATTAGCCTTTCTTTTACTACAAACGAGGGTAATAAAAAAAGCCCACTCTATTGAGTGGGCCTTATGGTTACTGTAGGTTAGGGTTAGTTAATAACCTGGGTTTTGAACCAGTGCCTGATTGACATCCATTTCTCTTTGAGGAATGGGATACACCAGTTCATTAGCATCGAAACTTAGACTTCCTATAGCCATTCTGTTTCTTTTTTTGTCTCTGAAAGAATGTCCTTCAAATTTTAGTTCCAGATTTCTTTCCTGTAGAATGCTTTCCAGCGTAATAGATACAGCATCTGTGGCTGGAAGACCTACTCTGGCACGAATCACATTCAGGTCTTCAGCAGCACCAGCAGCATCACCTGCTCTAAAGCGGGTTTCAGCACGTGTGAGGTACATTTCTGCTAAACGGACAATATTGATATTCCCATCCTGGGTAGGATTATCCTGCCATTTCCCTGTACGTGGAATCCCATTTACATCTATGTAGAAAAGATTCACCCTATCATCTCCGGCTTCATACTGATCCAGGTGGGCTTGGGTAATATCTATATCCCCTCTTCCCCCTCTGGCTTCCCCTGCATAAAAGAGAATGAAATCATTCAGTCCGTCTTGGGTAGTTACTTCTATAGTGAAGATATCCTCCGTGGTATTTCCAGACTGGTTGAAGGCATCTGCATAGTTAGCTGTAAGCGAGAATGCATTAGAACGTATAACCCTATCCACTTCTTCTTGGGCTTCAGTAAAACGCTCCTGCATTAGATATACTCTAGAAAGGAATCCGCTGGCAGCAAAGGTGGTCGCAAAAATGCTATTGTTCTCTGGTAACAGATTCTTAGCATCTGTCAGGTCAGAAATGATCTGAGCATACACTTCAGCAACCGTATTTCTGGGAACTTCGCTCTGTTCATCAATAACAGATGTTGGAGAAAGTACTAAGGGTACACCCAGGTTTGCAGTTGCGTCTCCGTCTTGCCATGTTTTAGCGCATAGATTAACTAAATCAAAATAGATGATAGCTCTTAGAAATTTGGCTTCTCCCTCAACTTGAGGTCTTAAATCAGGATTGACCACTTCCAATGCACCTAATACATTATTAGCTCGGTTGATAGCTTCATAACTTTCTATCCAAAACCGCTCAACATCTAAGTTTTGAACCAAAATTCTCTTTTGAAAGATCTGCTCAGGCTCTTCAAAGGTTCCAGCCCAAATTTGGTCTCCATCATCTGCGAACAATTCGGATAGATGTTGACCGCCTCCCATGACATCATTATCTCCAAGTCCATCATACACTCCTGCCAATGCTACTAAAACATTTCGTTCTGAGTTTAATGCTACAGATTCATCTATAGATTGCTGAGGTTGAACGTCGAGTTGCTCATCACAGGCGGTAGTGGCCAGGGCGATAAAGCATAAAGTGAAAAGATATATTCTTAGTTGATTCATATTTTTTCTAATGATTAATTCTGACTGTTTGCGACTAGAAGCCTACGCTTGCACCGAATACAATGGTTCTGGCCTGAGGACCTGAGTAGAAATCATTTCCAAGCCCGATGTTACCAGCTATGTAGTCGGCATTTACTTCAGGATCCCATCCTTCATAGTCTGTCCAGATAGCCAGATTTTGTCCAGTGGCATAGAGTCTTACCTTGTCAATGCCTACACGGCTAGTGATGGACTGAGGGAGTGTATAACCCAGGGTAACGGTTTTTAATCTTAGGTAGGAACCATCACTCAGGAATCTGGAAGACTCAGCAGAACCACCTAAGAACCTTAGCTGAGGAATATCGGTCTGATCCCCTGGCTGCTGCCATCTGTCTAGTACTCTTTTATCCTGGTTGTCAAACCATCCGAACCCATCCAGCTGGAAAAACCCGCCACCATTGTAAATATCATTTCCTTGTACACCTTGGATAAAGATGGCCAGGTCTATACCTTTCCAGGAGAAGGTATTGTTCATTCCGTAGATGAAGTCTGGATTAGGATCTCCTATCACGACTCTCTCTGCGTCATTAATATTGTTGGTTGTATTTCTATCTCTTCCACCGTCGGCTAATTCGGTGTTCAGATAATAAAGAGCATCTCCATTCTCAGGATCCACACCAGCATACTCAGGTGCGAAAAATACCCCAATGGCTTGTCCCTCTACGGCTCTGTTGATGAATCCTCCTTCTATGATTTGGCCTTGGAGGTCTGTGATTTCATTGGTGTTAGCGGCAAAGTTTAAGCTAGTACTCCAACGGAAATCTCCAATAAGATTTTCCGAATTCAATACGAATTCAAAGCCAGAATTTTGTAATTCTCCCACGTTTCTTAACTGAGTAGCAAATCCAGTTGTAGAAGGGACATTTACGTTTAGGAGAAGATCATCCGTATTCTTTACATAATAATCTACCTCACCTGAGATTCTATCATCAAAGAATCCAAAGTCTATCCCTATATCTATCTGAGTAGTGTTTTCCCATTTCAAATCTGGGTTTTTAACCTGGGTAGGAGAAATACCTGAGTTACCACCGTAAGCTGCCGCTCCTCCCCATAACCCACGTGATGGGAAGTTGGCAATAGGCGTATTACCCGTGACCCCATAGCTGGCTCTCAATTTCAGGAAGCTCAATACAGGATTCTCTGAAAGGAAACTCTCTTCAGATAAAATCCATCCTACAGAAGCGGAAGGGAAGAAACCATATCTTTCATCCTCTCCAAATCTGGAATCTCCGTCTATACGTGCAGAAGCAGAAACCAGGTACTTGTTTTGGAACTTATAATTGGCTCTAATGAAGTAAGAGACAATATTAAAGATGGTTCCTATAGAAGTACCTTCGTTGATCTCAGCAGCACTTGCTAGTTTACGGAAGTCGTCATTAGGGAAGTTTATCCCTGCTACCTGGGCAAAGTCGTTAGTGGACTCCTGGAAACTCATCCCCAATACAGCATTTACAGAGTGTTCTCCAAAAAGCTGATTATAGGTGAAGTAATTATTGGTAGAATAGTTCAAGACATGACGGAAGGTGTTTTCTCCACGTCCATTATTCTGACCTGTACTTCTGGCCACTCGGCTATTAAAGTAGGTTTCCTCATTTTGAGACAGAAAGTCTACTCCAAACTCCGTTCTAAAGCTCAAGCTGGAAAGAAACTGCCAGTCGAAATATACATTACCTAATGAACGGAAGACGGTTTGTCTCTGGAATACATTGTCTTCAAATAGAAGTCCGTTGAAGTAAACCGTACGATCGAATAGCTCTTCCGGATTATCAGGATCGTTTTTAGGCTGTACAGGAGGAAGGGCTACTAACTGTAGGGGGGTGGCAAAAGAGTTATCAGAAGAAACCCTTCCATTGATGGTTCTGGCCAGACTCAGCTTCATGCCTATCTTAATATTATCGCTGGTTTGGTGATCCAGATTTAGTCTTCCGCTGAAACGTTCAAAGTCATTCCCTATCATGATCCCCACCTGGTCTAGCATTGATCCACTAATATAAAAGCGTGTTCTATCAGTTCCTCCACTGGCGTTTATGTCTATTTGTTGGAAGCCAGCATCATCGTCGAAGGCTTCTTCCTGCCAGTCCGTATCATTATTTTGGTCCCATCCTGGGATACGCCTGTCTCTCCACTCATTGGCAGATAGTCCAAATACTAACCCGTCTGCATTAGCCACATTGTTGAAGGCTTCCTCCCAAAGCTCAGTGTACTCCTGGCCATTTAGCCATTCTCTTCTTCGGGAAGGCTCACTAAATCCAATGCTATAGCCTACGTTAAAGTTCGTTTTACCAGCAGCTCCCTGCTTGGTCGTAATGATGACTACCCCGTTAGAAGCTCTGGAACCATAAATGGCTGCTGCTGAGGCATCCTTTAGGATTTCAATAGATTCAATGTCATTGAAGTTTAAGTCTGCTAATGGACTGGTAGTAGCAGTAGGAGTAGTGGGAGTAACACCAATGATGGAAGACTGGTTGTCAGAAGTAATGACGATACCATCTACCACATACAAGGGCTCATTGCTTGCAGTAACGGAAGCAGATCCTCTGATTCGGATATTAATTCCGTTCCCCAGCTTTCCATTCTGTTTGGAGACAAACACACCTGCAGCTCTACCCTGTAGGGCTGACTCAAAGCTGGTTACGGGCACATTTTCGATATCCTTCCCATCTACCTTAGCAATGTTACCTGTCAGATCTCTCTTGATGGTAGATCCAAAACCGGTAATAATGACTTCTTCTAGGGCCATGGCATCATTTACCATAGTAACAGAGAATGCATCGTCTGTCCCAACGACAATTTCCTGACTGACTTTTCCGAGAAAGGAAATTAACAGAACGGCATTGTTGTCTGGCACTTCAAGGGAAAAGAAACCCTGAGCATTGGTGAAGGCCCCAACTGTGGTACCCTTGATCAGGACGCTTGCTCCTGGTAACGGCCCATTCTCATCATTCACTTGCCCTGTAATAGTTTTTTGGCCGTAAGCCTCAAAACTACAGAGCATAAGAAACAACGCGCTAACTAGCGTAAATAGTTTTCTCATACATCTAGGTTGGTTAGTAAACTTGTAACAAATTGTAATTCAGCCGATAATGTTACTGAAAAACTGTCAGCCTAGATCTCGTGAGAATGGGAATTTAGACGAACTCAAGCTTTGTCAATTCGAATGACATCAGTTTCTTCCTCTATGAGTTTTCGAGGGTAGAAGACGAAATTCCATAGACTTGAAAACTTTTTAGACCTTTGGGGAAATTAGGCAACCTATAATTGGAGCCATCGTTATGGGAGGCTTTTGAAGACTGTATTTTAAGAAATAATATGATGATAGAAATAAGACAGGCAGATCTAACTTCTCTACCGGCTGCTGTAATACTTGGAAACTAATCGCTTTACCTGAAGGTGAATTAGCAGCACCGACAAATGACATTAATACTACAGCGGGGTTAGCCTTGTTAACATCTCTTGCATATTTC
>JBCDBC010000367.1:0-5574 GCA_039184535.1 Bacteroidota bacterium
AATCTTTTCCAGAGTTGCTTTGGTCTCCTTGCTTCTACATGTTCGGCTAAATTATTTCAATATGCATTGAAAGCTACACTGCTGATACTGCTCAGTATCACCTCTCAGTATGCTCGTGCTCTTGACATAGACCCTTTCTCAACACACAAAGATACGATCAATATCCAGTCACTTGAAGATCTTTCAAGAGGATATCGGTATTCCTGGAAACAGGATGATAAGGTTCCTTCAGTTTTGTTAAGCTCTACTGAGTCGGAATCCTACCTATTTGAGCCGGTAGCTGATGAAGTTTGTGATAATGGGATTGATGATGATCTGGACGGCCTATTAGATTGTGCTGACCCGGACTGCAATGCTGTTGCATTTTGTAATCCTGAAAATTCCTGTGGGTCCTTGGGAGATAACGTAGTCATAAACGGGGACTTTGAACAGGGTTACTTTGGATTCTCAAGTGATTTGGGAAGGGGAGCTAATAATCCTGTGCTAGGAGGATGTCGGACACAAGGATGGTATGCTGTAGGCCGTAGACTAGGGACGAATGGTGCCATTATGGTGTATAATGGCCCTGAAGCTGGTCCTGGTTCATATACCAGTGGTGATCCTAATGATATCAGTAATACAGACCTGGTACCAGGTAATAGCCCTGACCATACTACTGGTGATGGTAATTTCATGGTGGTAGACCCAAATGACGGAACAGGCGTAGAGTATTGGTATCAGGATATTCTCTTATGTCAGGGACAGAGATATGTATTCTCTGTTTGGATAAAGGATATGTCTCGTGATATACTGCCTCAACCCAAACTAAGTTTTGCTATAGATGGGCAGTTATTATTTCCTTATACTGAGTTCCCGGAAAATGATTGGAGGCAAGTTTCTGCGGTCTATGTAGCCCAGGCCTCTGGAATAGCTAGAATAGCCTTAGTTAATGGCCAACCCGGTTGTGATGGAAATGACGTAGCTATAGACGACATTTCCCTCAGAGCCTGCGATGGTAATTTTGTAGTTATCAAGGGTGATCCAGCTATTTGTAGAGGAGAAGACATGGTCTTAAGCACTTCTTTGCAGGACTTAACCTATCCTGATCCGGAGTACCAGTGGCAGAGAAGTATAGATGGAGGAAATAGCTGGATAGATATTCCCGGAGCTAATTTTACAGAACTGGTATACCCTAATCCGGCAGATGGGATGCAGTTTAGGCTGCTGACTTCTGACCAGGGTAATATTACCACACCTTCATGTAGGGTAGGATCTAACATCGTCCAAACAGTTATTCTAAACTGTGTGGAAGAAATTTGTAGAAACGGACTGGATGATGATGGGGATGGTTTAATAGATGAGAATGATGCAGATTGTCCTATGGATGCAAACCCTCCATGCTCTGCTGATGGAGGCATCAAGTACTACTTACCTTCCGTTTGGAGAAATAATTCAGAGGGTTTCCCACAAAGCCTCTTTTTAAGTACAGCATTTCCTACTGCTAATGTAAATATTACTACTGCTGATGGGACATACAATCAGAATTTCGTTCTGGGTGTTGGTACACCTTTAGAAGTAGCGCTGAATACGCAGTTAATAGCCACTAATCAGGTAAATACGCCTGAGAGGAATAAAGGACTCATAATCACCTCTGATGTACCTATTACCCCCGTATACAGGATCACCAATAATTCCAATAGAGTTCTTGCTAACCTAAAAGGCAATAGTGCATTAGGAAGAAGTTTCCGCCTAGCTACTCCTGTTAGAGCAGATGGAAATGGAGGTGCACAGGAAAGACATTACTTCTCTATTATGGCCACAGAAGATAATTCTGTGATCACAATAGATGATAGCCCTTTCCCCTTAAGGGGAATTACCCTCCCATTCACCTTTACCCTGAACGCTGGAGAAACGATTATGATGCATCCAGATGATGATGATGATCATTTGACGGGAACACTCATAGTGTCAGATAGGCCTATATCTGTCATTACAGGGACTCAGCATACTGAAGCCCAAAATACTTCGGCTAGTGAAGGGGCCAGTGATGTGGTAATACCTTTCACTCGCTTAGGGCAGAATTATGTATGCATTAGAGGAGGATTCCCCAACTCTAATCATGATTATGTAATGGTAGTAGCAGTTTTGGATGGGACTCAGGTATATTTGGATAATATTCCTTTTCCTCAGGCTACCCTGGCAGCGGGAGACTTTACCTTAATAGAGCTTACGGGTAACCGTGGAGACCCACATTATATTCAAGCTACTAAAGATGTATATGCTTATCACGTATCTGGCATAGCTAATAATGGAGGGGAATTTGGTATGGCAGTTTTACCTCCTGTTAACAGCGCAAGCTGTACGGGTAGTAAACAGGTAGTAGTTCCTAAATTCAATGGCGGAGGATTTGATAATGACCTTTATGTCATTGCACCTAATGATGCCCTTCCTAGCTTACGGGTAGACAATCAGCCTTATACAAATTTTGGGGTAGCTGCCCCTGTTCCTGGCTATCCAGGGTACTCAGCTGTATACCTGAATCAGGATGCCCTTCCTAACAATGTAACTGTAGTTGAATCCAACGAATATATATATGTGGGGCAATTTGTGGGTAGTAATACCTCAGGTGCTTACGGTTTTTACTCACAATATGAATCAAGGGTAGATGTGCTAGATCCTGTCCAGCTTCTACCTACTACATATTATATAGCGGATACCGTTTGTATAGGAAGTACGGTAAACCATACCTTACTGGCTGAAAGCTGTGGTATTTCTCATAGAATAGTAGATGGAGTACAGGGGAATGGAACCATTAGTTTTTCTAACAACTCTCTTACCCTCTCATATACAGCTGAAGTAGGAGGGCTGGATGTAGTTCAGCTCACAGTAGAAAATGAAAATGGGGTGAGAGGCTATGTGTGTATAGGCTTCTTTGTACCAGAACCTCTGGCAGATGCTGGCCCGGATCAAACGCTCTGTTTGGGAGAATCTACTCAGTTCAATGGAACTGGGGGAACTACCTATCTCTGGACGCCTGCTACAGAATTATCCTCCTCTGCCTTAGCTGATCCCACCCTCCAACCTACAAATTCTCGCGACTATCAATTGATGGTTACTGACGAATTTGGTTGTGAAGATGTTGACTCAGTTAGTGTTCAAGTGAATCCTATTCCAGAATTACTTCCACTTTTCCCAGGGTTATGTCAGGATGACGCTACCGGGATAGACCTCGCAAGCTATGAGAGTCTTATGAACCTTACCAATGCTACGGGAACTTTTAGCTATCACGATGAGTTCTTTAACCCTGTACCTAATCCGACAGTATTTGATGCGGTAGATGGCCAAATCATCCAAGTTGTTTTCCAGGATGGTACTAGTGGGTGTACTGATACCACAGAACTTACTTTTACTGTTCAACCAAGTATAGTGGTGCCGCCTCAAACCCTGCAGATCTGTAGAGAAGATGCTAATTCTCTGGATTTGACCGTTTATGAGTCTACCATTTCTCCTAAAGATGGGATCTTTACTTATACCAGACAGGATGGTACCATAATTAATAATCCGTCAAGTGTAAGTGTGCAGGATAATGAGAATATCTTTGTGACCTATAAAAGTGCCCTTTGTGATGCTACGGGTGCATACACCTTTATATACAGAACGCCACCTCCAGCAGATGCAGGAAGAGATACAACCATTTGTAGAGATACTGAACTGGCCCTAAATGGAGCCGGAGGAGTAAATCTCAGCTGGCTTCCTAATCCCACCCTATCTGATACCTCGGTAGCCAACCCAATAGTAAGACCGGAAGTACAAACCTCTTACTTCCTTAAAGTAGTAGACCAGTATGGGTGTGTGGGTCTTGATACGATCACAGTGGGACTTAACCCCCTAACGCCTGCTAATGCAGGCCCTGATGCGTCTATCTGTCAGGGAGAAACTTCTCAGTTAATAGCTAGTGGAGGAGTCTCTTATGAATGGGATAATCCTTTGAGTTTATCAGACCCTAATATCTCTAATCCTTTGGCTACCCCTGGTATTACTACTAGGTATGTGGTAGAGGTAACAGATGTACTAGGTTGTACAAATACTGACTCCGTAACTGTAGAGGTAAGACCCGTACCCAGGGCTAACGCAGGAGATGACCTGGCAGTTTGTGCAGGTGAAACCATCAATATCATTGGTGATGGGGGACTTATTTATAGATGGTCTCCAGGAATAGGCCTGTCGGATGCAAATATTCCGAATCCTATCTTTACCGGAAATACCTCTACCACTTATGTTCTTGAAGTAGTGAACGCGGATGGATGTAGTGCGACAGATACCATGAATGTGGTAGTGAATCCATTGCCTCAGGCACTAATTAATGTGTCCAGAACAGAGATTTGTGCAGATGATCCTATATTGTTTGAGGCTGATGGGGCTGATACTTATAGATGGATTCCTGAGTTTGAGTTTCCTAATCCGAGTGCCCAGACTACTACCATTAGCCCTAGAACTTCCGCTTTATATGTGTTAGAGGGGATGTCTAACGCAGGCTGTGCCTCCAGAGATTCTGTCTTTGTGATCATCCAAAATGGTCCTAATGCGAATATCTCTCCTGACACCAGCATTTGTGCAGGTGATACAGTATGGTTAGGAGTATCTGGCGGGGTTTCTTACTACTGGAGTACAGATGAAGAAATAGACACCATTCAGGTGGCTCCTGACATCACCACTGATTACTGGGTGATACCCTTCTCTAACCTGGGATGTCCTGGAGATACTGCCTACTCTAATGTGAGAGTAGTGCCTTATCCCATAGCTATGTTTAGCCCGGATTCTGATTCAGGTTTCACTCCTAAGGCTATTGAATTTATCAATGAGAGTGAATTGGCAGAAACGTACTTGTGGGATTTTGGGGATGGGAATAGCTCACAGCTAGTCAACCCTATTCATGTCTATAATGAAGAAGGTAGGTATGTGGTCAAATTGACTGCCTTTAATGAACTGGGGTGTTTAGATACCGTATCATTCTCTTTCCTGGATATACTAAGGTCCAGACTGTATGCGCCAAATGCCTTCACGCCTAATGATGATGGATTTAATGAGGTATTCAGATTTCCACATATAGGGATAGAGAGAATGACTATGAAAATATTTACCCGCTGGGGAGATTTGATTTATGAGGAAACCAGCGAAGATCCTACCTGGGATGGAGTGTATAAAGGAGTGACTGTTCCTGAAGGGGTTTATGTTTACACGCTGGATGTGCTAGAAATAGGAGGATTTAGTTATACAAAGGCAGGAACAGTGACCTTGATAAGATAAACACGAATATTAGGCGATTCTTGAGAATACTTATTTGAAGCTTCTATGGCATTGGAATAAATGGTAGAACGGAAGTAGTTACCTGCTATGGTGATTAACTAACGTTTCATAATCTTCAATGACCTCAGAATATAAGACAGACCACTTTATGTTGGTCTGTCTTTTTTCGTTTAATAAGGAATGAGCTTTGTTTGAAAAAGGGGTTGAGTATCCATTCCTTCTAAGTAATATTTCCCTCTTATCTGTTAGTTACATTCTAACCCATCTACCTTAGAATCAGGTTTTTCT
>JBCDBC010000368.1:0-5569 GCA_039184535.1 Bacteroidota bacterium
CAAATGCCTGAGATATGAGATATCTTACTACTAACCTTTTCAGTATTGTCTCCCTCCTGTTATTGAGTGCTGTTCCCAGTTTTGGACAAGCAGGCTATGGCCTGGATTTTAATGGGACAGATGAGTATGTAGAGGTACCCTATTATTCTGACCTTAATCCCTCAGGTAGTTTCTCTATTGAATGCTGGGTGAAGGTAGAAGGTGGAAGTGGGACTTTCAGATCTCCAATTACTTCTAGGCAAGTTCTCTCTTCTGGGACAGATTATCGGGGATACCTGATCTATGCAGGATCTGATGATCAGTGGCAGTTTTGGACAGGAGAGGGCCTGGCTGCAAGCTGGGATAATTTAAATAGTGGAGTGGCAGTAAGTACAGAATGGACTCATGTAGCCTGTACCTTTGATGGTACGACTAAGAGAATATACATAAATGGGGAATTGGCAAATAGTGCATCAGGTACCTATGCCGCCAATCCAGATAGACCCACTTTAATAGGAGTAGGAGGAGGAGAAGCAGGTCTAGCGCTAAACTTCTATTTCCCTGGAAAAATAGATGAGGTACGTATTTGGTCGGATGTAAGAACGGGAGATGAAATCAGGGGCAATATGCACAAGGAACTGACGGGAAGTGAGAGTAATCTGGAGGGCTATTATCAGATGTCTGATGGATCCGGTAGCAGTTTAACCGATAACTCATCCAACTCATATACTGGTACACTGAACAACAGTCCCACCTGGAAAACCTCAGGAGCTATGACGGGTTCCGGTATGAGTTTGAACTTTAATGGATCAACGAATTATGTGGAAGTGCCATATAACTCTGCCCTCAATCCATCTACTTTTACTTTAGAATGCTGGGTGAAGGTTAATGGAGGTTCTGGGACATTTAGATCTCCTATGACTTCCAGACAATCTCTTTCTGGTGGGACAGTCAATTCTGGCTATATGATTTATGCAGGAGCTGATGATCAATGGCAGCTTTGGGCAGGAAATGGAGGGGCAGGTTGGGAGCTATTAAATAGCGGGGTAGCTGTATCTTCAGATTGGACACATCTAGCTTGTCTATATGACGGTACCAGGCTAAAAATGTATGTAAATGGCGTATTTGCAGATACACTTTCCGCCGGGTATGTGGTGAATGCAAGCCGCCCACTACGTATAGCTACCGGAGTCACCGAATCTGCAACGCCAGGGCTTTACTTTCCAGGGCAGATAGATGAAGTGCGCATATGGTCGGATGAACGTACAGTAGATGAAATTCGGGCTAACATGTTCAGAACGCTTGAGGGAAATGAAGCAGGTCTGGAAGCTTATTACCGTTTTGACCAGCAGCCTGACGCTCTTCATTCTACTTTGTATGATTATACCAGCAATGGAAACAATGGTACTCTTACCAATATGGCTCCTGCTTCCGACTGGGTTTCTTCCGATCCATTTAATACCTGGATAGGATCTGAAGATAGTAACTGGGGAAATGCCGACAACTGGAGCTTGGGTTCTGTACCTTCTTCTGGTAATGTAGGTGTTTTCGACTGGGATGGGAGTAATGACCCCGCTTCCGGTAACATAAGTGGAAAAGACCTGTATATAGGTGCCGGAGTAAGCAGCTCCCATAGTGGAAATCTCACCCTAAGTGGCAATCTCTATAATGTAGGAACATTTTCTACTTCCGGAGATGTGACATTCTCAGGAACAGCTGCTCAGCTTATTACGGGTAGTGGTTCCTCAAATCTGGGAGATCTCACCCTGAATAATGGTAGCGGCTTGACCCTTGAGCAGAATGTAACTACCTCTGACCTGACCCTTACAAATGGCACGCTGACTATTGGGAGTAATACCCTAACCATAGAAGGAGCTATTTCTCAAACCTCCGGATCCCTGACAGGAGGAACAAGTTCTAATATCACCATTGCGGGAAGTGGCTCCAGTACTACACTACCAGCCATTACCCTAAGTAACCTAACCCTGAATCGAGCCAATGGCGTGAGTTTAGGGGGAGCCCTTACCATGGAAGGACAGCTAACCCTTAGTAATGGTTTGCTCAATCTGAATAGCCAAACCCTTACACTGGGAGATGCGGCTACTTCGACTGGTGGAGGATCATCTACCTACATCATAGCTACCAGTGGGACGTTAAGGAAGGAGTTTTCCAGTAACGGGAGTTTTGCCTATCCAGTAGGAGATGCTACTTATTATTCTCCCATGAACCTGGACTTTACGGCTTCAGGATACTCTTCAGCCTATGCTGATGTAACCCTTACAGCTAGTAAGCATCCTAATAACAGCAGTACCAGCCACTACCTCAACAGGTATTGGACGGTGAGTAGCTCTGGCATCAGTAGCTTTAGCTGTGATGTAACGGCTGTCTATGATGATAATGATGTTACAGGTACGGAAAGCTCCATTAGTGGCGTAAAGTGGAATGGGATTGAATGGAGCTTGATGAGCGGAATAAACACTACTACTAACACTATCACGGGAACGGTCAACAGCTTTTCTGATTTCTCTGGAGGAGAACCAGCTGCCCTACCAGTGGAGTGGCTAAGCTTTAACGCTTTCTCCACTAGCGGACAAGTAACCCTGAATTGGGAAACGGCTTCAGAGCTTAACTCAGATTTTTTTGCTGTTGAGAGAAGCAGAGAAAGAACAGATTGGGCCGAAATAGGGAGAGTAGGCGCTATGGGTTTTAGTGATGATGTTCAGGCCTATACCTACACCGATAATAACTCCACCCCCGGGCAAAACTATTATCGCTTAAGACAGGTGGACTTCGATGGTCAGTTTGAGTACTCTGAGGTACGTACGGTATATGTAGATCCACAACTAAGGGTCTATCCGAACCCGGTAGGTGACTTCTTGCAAATGGAACTTCCAGCAGGAAAATGGTCTGCAAGTTTACTGGATATCAGTGGGCGTGAAATTCTTAGGAGAAGTGAAGTAGGAACTACCCTGAACATGCAATCTCTGGTACCAGGAATCTATCAGTTGATTTTGACCAATGATGAAGGAGTAAGTATCACTAAGCAGCTAACCCGCTATTAGGAGAAGGATTTTTAGACCTTACTCCATCCTCATCCAAATAAGGGGACTCTTAATGGTTTGGGTTCTTCTCACTTCGAATACATCAGAGAAATGAGGTTTAGTCCTTTGCAGTTCCAGGGGGAAACTTCCGTCAGCAGCCATTTGATTAGGAAGGAGGGTTTCCCTAAAGTTGGTGCGGCAAAAATGGAGGATACTATCCATTTCTGTAAAGGAGGCGTACAGACCCAGCTGAAGATTAAAATACCTGCTGTGATTATTAGGGTAGATCATCTTGGCTTTACCGTAAGGACGGTTCATATGCCAATCTAAAAATTGACTTATCCAATTCTGGTAAGCTGCCATATCCTCTGCGGATACTCTTCTTGCCTTATTGGGGAAATGGTTAGTCTTGTTACCATGATATGGTATTGGAAGTAGGCTGATACCGCCATTTACTGGAGAATCACTCACTAGCCCAAATAAAGGTAGCCCTTTACGAGCTACCCTGGCCGAACTTCTTTTTAGCCCACTTATGACCCCTTACTTTCTCAGGGAGGAGAATGCAAGAGGAATCACAAGCCTTATTTAATAACCAATGCTTCCTTCTCTACCAGTTTCTTTGCCCAATTTTTTATGGCTGATCCTATCTCATGGGGCTGGTCCTCTTGTATGTAATGAGTTCCTTTCCCTACGTAAACTGCTTCGAGGGATTGGTAATCTTGTTGGATTCTTTTTACCTCATCCTTTTTGATGATCATTCCTGGCTTAGCGTAAAGTAAAAGCTTGGGAATAGGAGTCTTTTCCAGCCATTGAGAATAGGAATAAATGGCCTCATAGTTCTTCTCACTCCTTCCGTCAAAAGGAATTTCCTTAGGCCAAACCCGGATGGGCTTTCTACTTTCAACGGTAGGGTAGGGAGCAGAATAATACGCTTTCTCTTCCTTGCTTAGTTTTCTCTTGGTACCCAACTGGAAGAGAAATCGCTTAATGAAGAAGTTATTCTCTGCGATCATTTTGTGCCCCTTCTTCTCATCTCTAAATCTTTTAAAGAGAATACGTTCCATAAAGCCGGCATCCTCCCACTTAAAGGGCTTGGTTACGGCCTCCATAAAGACCATTCCTACTATATTTTCCTCATGTCTGGCAGCATAGTGAAATCCCAGGCCCGACCCCCAATCGTGAACCACCAGGACCACATTCTTCAGGCCCTTTTTCAGAATAAACTCCTCCAGATACTTCGCATGATCCTCGAAGGTATAGCCTATATCTGGTTTCCCGGATTTACCCATTCCGATCAGGTCTGGTGCCACAGCTGCACCAATCCCCTCTACATAAGGAATGATGTTCCTCCACAAATAATTTGAGGTGGGATTCCCATGTAGAAAGAGGAAGGTGAGCTGGTTGGGATTAGCGGTATCTCTGTATTCTTCAATATAGTGTATGCTGGATCCCAATACATCCATATACCTGGACTCGAAAGGAAAATCAGATGAAATGTTCGTTGCCATAATGTTGATGTTAAACAATACTTTTTGACATGATTGAGCATACTTTTATCCTCATGAGTATGTACTCCCTTAGATAAAAGTTCATGAATCAAAGATGGGAATCTACAAATGGAGTGGCTTTGCAAATTAGCCCAATGACTATGCTAATCGGTCCAGGCGGTATTCTGAGGGAGATTGCCCAAAATGAGCTTTAAAGGATCTGTTGAAGGTGGATATGGTCTCATAGCCAAGGTCATAAGCAATTTCTGAAACCCTTAGGGAGCTGGAGGCTAGTAGTTCAGATGCTTTTTCTAATTTCTTTCTGGAAATGTACTTACCGGGGCTTTCTTTATATACCTCTCCAAACTTTCTTTTGAAAGCTGATATGCTCATCCCGCATAACCTGGCAAATTCTTCTATTGAGAGATTTGAGTACAAGTTATGGCTAATGGTAGATCTGAACTCAGGAGCATTTAATCTAAACATAGCAGAGAGAAAGTCCAGTTGGGAGCCTGCATCTACTGTCTTGCAGATAAGGAGGACAAATTCCTTTAGCTTGGTTTTGATCATTTCTTCATCTGCTAATTCTGGATTATCCAGGAGGATGTTTATGCTTTCTTTAAAGCTATTCAGTAAGGCATCAATTTCAATCCTTTTCAAGTTATAGTCTACCCTATGATTCGACTGTGAGAGGTCAAACTGAAAAAGTTCTTCTATCAAGGATGGATAGAGGAGAACACCTATAGCTTCCAGGGTATCATGAGCAGTCCTTTGTGCTTCTGAAGCTTCAAAATAGAAATCGAAACATTTGGCGAGCAAACCCTTTCCCTCCTCGAACGGAATCAGCTCATCGGGGGTTCTTACCACAAATTCCCCGCGCGTGATAAATAGAAAGCAGGCCTCATTTTCACGAAACGGCTTTAGCCCCCGTGGGGGATTCTGCATCCTGATTTTCTCGAAAACGACTTGCCCTTTATAGCTTAAGGTTTTATGCTCCAGAATCATCGGGACAAAAGATTGGTGTTTCCATCCTAAGATAGCACAGAGGTGAATCTTTTCTAA
>JBCDBC010000369.1:0-5568 GCA_039184535.1 Bacteroidota bacterium
CTTATTTGTTATTCGCTAAGGCTTGAAATAAATTTGAACTCTTTAGTCTCCAATGATTAAAAAGAAACGTATACATAAATCACTTACAGAAGCATAATCACTCACATATATGGCTAATATAAAATACGATCTAACTGTTATAGGCTCAGGACCCGGAGGATATACCGCCGCTATTCGTGCTGCACAATTAGGCATGAAAACGGCTATCATTGAAAAGGACCCTACTTTAGGAGGAACTTGTCTGAATGTGGGCTGTATCCCCTCTAAAGCTCTACTGGATTCTTCAGAACATTACTTTGCTGCTAAACATCAGTTTGAGGAACATGGGATTAAGGTAGGAAGCTTGAAAGTGGACCTTGAGCAAATGATTAATAGAAAGCGAGAGGTGGTATCCCAAACCACCGGAGGGGTAGCTTTTCTGATGAAGAAAAATAAGATAGATGTGTACAAGGGAGTGGGGAGCTTCATTGACAAGAATACCCTGAAAGTGGAGAAGGAAGATGGCAGTTCGGAACAAATTCAATCTGACAAAGTCATTATTGCTACTGGCTCTGCCGCTTTTGTGCTTCCTGGAATGGAAATAGACGGAAAAAACCTCATCACTTCTACGGAAGCACTGGAGATGACTACCCTCCCTAAGCACATGATCGTGATAGGCGGAGGCGTGATAGCCTCTGAATTAGCATCTGTATTTGGGAGGCTGGGTTCCAAGATTACGGTTCTGGAAATGGCTGATCGGCTTATTCCAGGTATGGACTCTGCCCTGGGAAAGGAACTGGCCAAGGTATTGAAGAAAGAGCTGGACTACACCGTTCACTTTAACCACAAGGTAACAAGTGCTAAAGTGAGTAGAAACAGGGTTACCGTTACAGCAGAGAATAAAGCAGGAGAGACGGTAGAGTTTAAGGGAGATGTATGTCTGGTAGCTGTGGGAAGAGTACCTTATACAGACAAGCTGGGATTGGAAAACATAGGTATAGAAACGGATAGGGGCAGAATCCCTGTAAATGGTCATTTAGAGACAGCCGTTCCTGGCGTGTATGCCATAGGAGATGTAGTAAGAGGGGCTATGTTGGCACATAAGGCTTCTGAGGAAGGTGTTTTTGCGGTAGAAGCCATGGCCGGCCAACATCCTCACATTAACTATAAGGCTATTCCTAACGTAGTGTATACTTGGCCGGAAGTAGCGGGGGTAGGATACACAGAAGATGAGCTAAAAGCAGAGAAAATCCCTTATAAGTCTGGGAGTTTTCCCTTCAGAGCTTCTGGTAGAGCTAGAGCCAGTATGGACACAGCGGGTTTTGTGAAAATTCTTTCTCACAAGGAAACGGATGAATTACTGGGTATGCATATTATCGGTCCCAGGGCTGCTGACATGATTAATGAGGGCGTAATGGGACTTGAATTCCGGGCTTCTGCAGAGGACATAGGGGTATTCTCCCATCCTCATCCTACTTTCTCAGAAGCCATTAAGGAAGCCGCTTTAGGTGCTACAGGAAACAGAATGCTCAACATATAATAGGAGTGGGAGAATGAAATTTCGGTTTCATTCTCCCACTCATTTGACTTGGCTGGGAGACCATACTCTTCCACATAAATTTACTCACGACACATGGCCGACTCGTCACAGACTTCAGGGAAAGGGATAGATACCAAACTGGTCAAAAGGCTTTTGACCTATGTGAAGCCCTACAGGAAATTCTTCTTTCTGGCATTAACACTTACCATTACGCTGGCCATTCTTTCCCCTTTAAGGCCCTACTTGATAGCCTTTATTCTAGATAATCCCGTAGCCAATGGAGATATAGGCCAACTCAGGTTTTGGGTTAGCCTTATTCTGGGGCTGCTGGTGATAGAAGCCTTTATTATGTATGGGAACACCTTCCTGACCAACTGGCTAGGACAAAGCATCATCAAAGATATACGAAATCAGGTCTTCCAGCACATTCTGCGACTAAGGTTACAGTTTTTTGACAGAACACCTATAGGGACCCTGCAAACCAGAACCATCAGTGATGTAGAAACACTGAATGATGTATTTACTTCAGGTCTGGTGAGAATACTAGGAGATCTCCTTCAGTTGGTGGCCATTTTTGTGATGATGCTGATTACTAGCTGGCAAATGACGCTTGTGGTACTGATTACCATCCCCTTACTGCTATATGCTACTTATGTTTTTAAGAATAAGGTAAAAGCTTCTTTTCAAAGGGTTCGTTCTGCTGTGAGTGAAATGAACGCCTTTATGCAGGAGCATATCACAGGTATGCAGATCGTGCATATTTTCCACAGAGAAGAAGAGGAGCTATCGCGTTTTGATAAGATTAACCGAAAGCTTAGGAAAGCCAATCTGAATTCAGTGTTATACTACAGTGTGTTCTTCCCGGCAGTGGAGATCATTAGTGCA
The DNA here is from genome assembly GCA_039184535.1 of Bacteroidota bacterium. Taxonomy (GTDB): domain Bacteria; phylum Bacteroidota; class Bacteroidia; order J057; family J057; genus JBCBKZ01. The sequence goes on from JBCDBC010000369.1 coordinate 2,405, forward strand.
TTGGGATTAGCCATTCTGGTTTGGTACGGAGCTAATGCTGTGGTAAGCGTAGACAATGATATTACTTTTGGGGTGCTAGTAGCTTTCATCATGTATATACAGATGTTTTTCCGGCCCCTAAGGATGCTGGCAGATCAGTTCAATACCCTTCAGTTGGGGATGGTCAGTGGGGAGAGGATATTCAAAATTCTGGACACAGATGAATTCATTCCAAATAAGGGCCAAAAATCTTCCCTGAATGGGCTTCATGGACCTGAGAATATCCATATTAGGTTTAAGGATGTTTCCTTTGCCTATAAGGAGCCAGAGTGGGTATTACAGAATGTAGATTTTGAGGTAAATCCTGGGGAGAAGATTGCGTTAGTAGGGGCTACAGGATCAGGGAAAACGACCATCATTAACTTGCTGAGCAGGTTTTATGACATCCAAAGAGGAGAAATTCTCCTTAATGGGGAAGACATCCGTACTTATAGCTTAGATTATTTGAGGGGGCTAACAGGTGTGGTGCTTCAGGATGTATTCCTATTCTCGGGAAGTATTTATGACAACATCACCCTGAATAATCCAGATGTTCCCCTGGAAAAGGTGATAGAATCCGCTAAGCAGGTAGGGGCGCATGATTTCATCCAAAACCTACCTGGCCAGTATAACTATAATGTTCGTGAGAGAGGAGCAACGCTCTCTCTGGGGCAAAGGCAGCTGATAGCTTTTGCCAGGGTGATGACCTACAATCCTAGTATACTGGTGCTGGATGAGGCTACAGCCAATATAGATACAGAATCAGAAGAAATTATCCAGCAGGCCATAGACACAGTCATGGCTGGCAGAACCTCTCTCATTATTGCCCACCGCTTGTCTACCATCCAAAAGGCTGATAAGATCATTGTTCTCCGAAAAGGAAAAATCATTGAGAAAGGTTCTCATCAGGAGCTTCTTAACCAGGAGGGAGCCTACTTTGATTTACACCAAAAGCAGTTTGCGGTTAGCTGATAATCTATCAATTGGTTAAAAGAACAAAATGGCTACGGGTTTAAATCTGTAGCCATTTTATTTGATGGAAGTTTAAGGCTGTTTTCCCCTCAAAAACCCTCTTTGATTTAATCAAAAGCGATATTTTCTTATTTCTGAGATGTTAAAGTTTCTTAACATTCTCCAGCAGAATAGCCCTCTATTCATTGCTATGGGACACGCTTATTGAAAAAACGAACACGCTTGATCAAAGCGGCTTGTATTACGAATCCTTTTCTATTCGGGCGAGTATACTCAAGTGTAATCAATTAGAAAATAAGAACAGAATATACAACCCAGTCCTTGCGAAAAAAATAGTTTGTGGTTTTCCGAATCGTTCTTTTTAGCCAGGTCAGCATTTAGTGATAGTTTGACGTGTGTGCAGCCAGCAGTTACCCTGCTGGCTGTTTTTATGTCTTCTGGCTATTCTTTTTAGGGAATACCAACTTTTCTCTGTAGATTAAGTATACAGTCATATACTTATCTAGATATTTGGAAAGTAGATTTCACATACCCTTCCTGGAAACTTCAACAGAAGTCCTCAGAGCTATAGCCCATCCTATCCGGATAGCTATTATAGATTTGCTAAAAGAAGGGAAACTTTCAGTTACAGAAATCCACCAACGCCTGAAAATAGAACAGGCCATAGCTTCTCACCATTTAAGGATTCTAAAAGACAAGAGGGTTTTGTCTGCTCAAAGAGACGGAAAGAATACCTATTATTCTCTTCAGTCAGAAGAATTTGCAAACATACTTAACTCCCTGGAAACCCTACTTTCCTGACAGCTTTACATATACATGTAAGTCTATGATTTTGCCGTCCTTGACGGCGCCATCTCTCTTTATGGTTTCTTTTTGATATCCCGCCTTTTCGAGTACCCTCATAGAGGCCGGATTATACTCGAAAACACCTGCCTCTATTCTATGTAGGCCTAACTTCTGGAATCCATACTCGGTGATAAGAGATAAGGCCTTAGGCATAATGCCCTTTCCCCAAAAAGGCTCTCCTACCCAGTATCCTACTTCAGCGCTCAGTTTGTACACATCCTCTTTAGGGTGGATAGAAATGACTCCACAAAACTGTCCTTGATAGTGAATCCCAAAGTATAGAACAGGAAACTGCTCATCCTTCCCTTCCAGGAAATATTCTGCATGTTCTAATCCGTAGGGATGGGGAAAGGTATCGGTGAGATTTAGCCAGATTTTCCTGTTGTTAGCCAGTTCAGCCAGGGTCTCCTTGTCAGTCAAACTGAGTGTTTGCAGGCTAACTTCTCCAAGCGTAAGCATAATGGTTTTTTCAGTAAATGTCTTGAGAATAAGAAAAGATGTGTAGCTTCCCTTATGCAATATGTAAAACTGGGAGGCGCCGACCTAACTGTCAGCCGTATTAGCCTGGGATGTATGTCTTTAGGGGTAGATCATGCAGAGAATACCCGCCTGATTCATCATGCATTGGATTTGGGAGTGAATATGCTGGATACAGCAGATCTATATGATAGAGGACTAAATGAAGAAACGGTTGGACAGGCCATTAAAGGAAGGCGAGATAAGGTCATTCTAGCTACTAAAGTAGGCAATCAATGGAGACCAGACGGCTCTGGTTGGGACTGGAATCCAACCAAAGCATACATCAAGCAAGCCGTGCATGAGAGCCTCAGAAGACTCCAAACGGATTATATAGACCTCTATCAGCTTCATGGAGGGACATTGGGCGATCCTACAGAAGAAACCATAGCTGCTTTTGAAGAACTAAAAACAGAAGGACACATACGCTATTACGGAATCTCTTCTATCAGGCCTAATGTGATCAGGAAATGGCTCAAGGAAGCCAATCTGACCAGCATCATGTCTCAGTATAGCCTGCTGGACAGAAGGCCAGAAGAACATACCTTTGACTGGATAAGAGAAGCTGGGGTAGGAGTCTTAGTAAGAGGAGCAGTAGCCAAGGGCCTGTTGTCTGGAAAATCCGCTAAGGCATACTTAGGGCATTCTCAAGAAAGTATACAGGTAATACAAGAGAAGATGCAGGAAATGGATATTAAGCCTGCTCATTTAGCTATACAGTTTGCTTTAAGGAACCCAGCTGTGAGTACAGTGGTTATGGGTGCTAGTTCTGAAAAACAGATCAGTGAAAATGTGGAGGCAGTAAATGCAAC
>JBCDBC010000370.1:0-5561 GCA_039184535.1 Bacteroidota bacterium
AGGTCCCATCTTCCAGGAATAAGTCTGAACGAGCCCTTACATTATTATGAAAAGCGTTCTGGCGATCTGTAGGTATATCAGAATTAGGGTTTTGGGGAGTCCACTGGTGATACATATCCCTATGTCTTCCAGCAGAATAGGCATATAATTTAGCCCCATTATAGATTTCAGCACCGTGAGAGTAGTACCCCTGAATGTAGAAGTCAAAGTTTTTATATTCCAGATTCAGAGCTAAGCCTGACTCAAATTCTGGCTGGCCAGATCCTGCGTATACTCTGTCCAAATCATTAATAACACCATCAGCATTCTGATCTATGTATCTTACATCTCCTAATTGAGCAGAGGCATCTATAGACTTGTAAGCGTCTAAATCTTCCTGGGTTTTGATTATGCCATCACTCCTTACCAAGAAGAATGCGCCAGCCTCATATCCTTCTGCCAGGAAGGTAGTATAGTCAGTATTCTCTCCTCTGGAAACTACAGGTCTTCCATTTGCATATCCTATTTCCACTCCATTTAAGTCCGTAACTTCATTTACATTCTTAGTAAAAGTGGATGTAATCTTATACTTAAGTCCCCATGGAGTTTGGTTAAGATAGTTGAGAGAAAGTTCTACTCCTCTATTCACCATATTCCCTGCGTTAGTAACTTTTACATCATAGACTCCTATAGCCCTTGTCTGATATACTCCCGCTGAAGCAGGTAGTCTTTCTTGCAACAACATATCCTGCTTTTCATTCTCATAGATATCTGCCGTAAAGTTCAGGCGGCCTTCAAGCATGGTGAGATCGATTCCCAGGTTTTTAGAAATCGTGGTCTCCCACTTGATATTGGCATCCACATAACTTCTTTGTATAGACCCAAAATTCAGCGCCTCATTAGGCCCAAAAGGGTAATTGATTCCTGTCTCTATGACTGGAGTAAACGCATAAGAGGCAATATTTTGGTTACCCACCTCTGCCCAACTTGCTCTTACCTTCAATCCATTAATAGCCTTAACATTAAAGAAGTTTTCATTATGTATGTTCCAGCCGGCAGAGAAGCCCATAAAATCCCCATATCTGTTATTCTCTGAGAACTTGGAAGAGCCATCTCTCCTGTAACTTGCAGAAAATAGATAGGTATCATTATAATTATATTGGATCCTGGCTAGCTTTCCGGTTAAAGTTCTGCGTTCATCATTGCTGTAAGGGCGTATAGCCTCACTACCGGAACCTAGGGTTTGTAAATCATTACTGGAGTTTTCGCTGTAAATAACCCCTGTACCTAAAGCTTTGGAATCAAACTCTTCAAAAGAAAGTACCCCTAGAAGGTTTATATTGTGGTTACCAAAGCTTTTAGCATAGGTAAGAACATTTTCCCAGGTTCTCCGCTCAGTCCAAATAAAGTCTTCATTCAGAATAGCATTCTCTCGTGAAGCAGTAGGATTAAAGGAGCCATCCTGATTATACACCAAATATTGAGGTTGGAAGAACCTTCTTCTGTATTCCCAGGTATTCCTACCCAGATTTACCTTAAATCGTAAGCCTTCCAATATTTCATATTGAACATTGACTGCTATGTTGGAACTATTGGTTCTTCTCTCATCTGTATTGTCAAGTTGTTGAGATAAGAAACTGTAGAGAATCGCATTTCTCACTGGAATCTCTACACTATTCTCCCCAACAGAAGATAATCCATTTAGGGGGGGTTGCCAGGGGGTCTGAACAATGCTATATTCATATAAAGCAAAAGGTTCCTGTTCTCTGTTTTCACCCGTGAATCCAATGGTAGCAAAGGCTTTGAATCTTCCCTTATTAAATTCTCCAGTTATCCTATTAGTCAGCCTATCAAAGCCTGAATTGATCAAGACCCCATCCTGGTTGAAATAGTTAGTATTTACATTCAAGGTGATATCCTTTAATCCACCTGAAACGGTTAAGTTGTAATTTTGGATGGCGGCATTGTCATTTTGAACATCCCCCACAAAATCAGAATCAAACTCCAGGGCTCGAGGATTAAAGAAAAATATGAGTGGATCTCTACCAAGGGCTTCCAGTTTCACTTCTTCAGCATACATCTGCTCCCGAGCATTCATAAGAGGAGTTCCAGAGGTAATATTCTGAATCCCCCCATAAGCATTGAAATCAACTTTCATCTTGCCAGTTGATCCTCTTTTAGTGGTTATCAGGATTACCCCATTTGACGCTCTGGTCCCATATACAGATGCCGCAGCCCCATCTTTCAGAATATCTATGGATTCTATTTGTTCGGGGGCAATATTGGGATTCCCTTCAAAGGGAATTCCATCCACCACATACAAAGGGCCAAGTGCATTCGAGTTGATGGAGCCAAGTCCCCTGATCTGAATGTTAGCAACATCCCCCGGACGTCCACTACTAGCTTGGACATTTACACCAGCCACCATCCCCTGCAAAGAGGCTCCCAGATCAGGAGTAGCTGTTCGGGCAATGACATCACTGCCCACATTAACCACAGCTCCCGTTACTTCCTTTTTCCTTTGGGTACCATACCCTACGACCACAACTTCTTCCAAAGTATTAATACTGGAAGACAATTCGATCTTGATACTCTTTTCGTTACCAATGTTAATTTCTTGAGTAGTAAATCCGTAGTAGCTAATTACTAACACATCTTCGGGGCTAGCATCAATAGTAAACGCCCCGTCGGAATTTGTAAGAACACCTGTTTTAGTCCCTTTTACTAAAATGCTTGCACCTACAAGCTTACCTCCATTCCCTTCTACCAGGCCAGAAACTGCTTGGGATTGGGCAAAGGTGAAACTTATACTCATGCAAAAAACCCAGATAAAAGTTAGGTATCTCACATTCCTTCTAAAGGTTGAATTACATTTCATATCCCTGATATTTAAAAATTGCATAAAGAACTTTTCATACCAGATATTATTGAAAAGTGAATGATCTACCTAAGATTTATCATAGACAAAAACTGAACATATCTACTTTTTTATATAAATAAACTGGGCCAAAAGTAGACTTTTGAATTCTTCAGCAGCTTTTTTCATTAAAATCTCATTATCAGCATATTAGAGATACAAATGACCTTAAACCAACAAGATATCATACTCCTATTTCCATGCCTACCCAGAGTAAGTAAGACCTAATTTCTAGCTTGACGCTCTTTCCTACTCACTAGTTAAGTGCCTTAAGAACTTTTTCTCTATAATGCTTTAGTTTGTCAGAAGTAAACTCAAAAAAATGGGTGAGAGCTAATTGCCCCCACCCAATTGGATGTATAAAAAACTGCCGACCGCTATTAGTATATTAATGCTGGATTCTTACTTGTTTTGAATTTGGATTTTCTCAACTAACAACCCCTTATCGGATTCAATCTTCATGACATACATGGCGGGAGAAAGTTCCGGTAGCGATATACTTGTTACTCTTTTTTCAAGATCAATATGATAAACTTTTCTTCCTGCCAGATCCCATAAACTCATCCTAACAGGGGTTAGTAAATTAGGTAGGTGGATTTCTATCCTTCCAGAAGAGGGGTTGGGGAATAGCCTGAGATCTTTTAGCTCTTTAGGTACTATGGAGGTAGCAGCTAGTATCCTCACATTTTCTTTACTACAGCTACTTACCTCTTGCTTTCCTGAAGGCCCCTCAGCTAGCACAAAGCTATTCAAGGTATAAGTGTTCCCTGCTGCAGGTGCTAATGGACAAACTACTCTCACTTGAACGGTTCCCAAGCTGGGAGAAACGCTGGTTTGCCCTTCACCCACTATTTCCCCATTAGCATCTCTTAGTTCCAGGTGAATATCTGCTGAATAGGCAGAAGAATAATCAATGTTAATGTTGTAGACTGTATCAGATTGGAATTGGGTAGGCAGAAAGGTGCAGGTTACAAAATTTAAGTATTGTGCATTAATCTGTACTACACTTGTATCTGATACCAGTCCATCAGTGGTTAAGGCTATCACTTCTACTACCCCATCAAAGAAGCCTGTTAACAACCCATTCTTATCTATTCTGGCTATAGTGTTATCTGAAAGTTTCCACTCAACATCAGATAATTGGGCATCTATAGGCGTAAGTTCTACTTGCATTTGTACAGATTCACTAGGTGCCAACTCAAACACAGCTGGTGAAAGCTGTATTTCCGCTATCTTAATCACTGGGGATTCTGCCAAAACTTGCACCTGACTATTCGCTTGCCATCCTCCATCTTTAGCAGTAGCAGTAATGATGGCCTCCCCTTCAGCAACAGCCATTACATTCCCCATCTCATCTACTATGGCAATCTCTTCGTCTGAGGAAGACCACAATATTGTATGATCCGTGGCTGTGATAGGGGATACTTCTGGTATGAGTTGGTAGGTTTCCCCAATACCCATTTTTTTAACAGCAGGAGAAAGTCCTAAACTGTTTACCTTTACACTATCTGACCTTCCGAGCTGCCCACTATGATTAAAGACTCTTAGGGCCATACTACTTATATGTCCTCCTTTCTCAGTGAACTGAACGGTTACTTCATTATTTTCTTGCAGATAGTAAAAAGGAACTGGCACTTCAATCACTCCAAACCAGCTTCCTCTTGTGGATTGGTCATATCCCATATAGTTTTCGGGGACTTCAAGTGGAAAGCCATTTAGGGTTACTGAAGGACGAAGACTTAGTCCGTGCCTTCTTCCCATCCCCAAACGCAGTAAGGCTTCCCCCTGATCGCCCTTGGTTACTCCATCGATGTTGAAGCTATGTCTGGCGTAAGGGACAATAGGCGTCAAACTTCTATCAGCATAGTACTTAACCTCTGACACTGTGTCCTGAATGAGTAGGTCATTTTGGAAGGTATAAGCCAGGACGGCTGAGCCCTCAGCACCTATGGTCAGAGAGTCCAAACTTGAATACTCAGCCTCATCAAGGAGAGGAGTATCACCAGTAGTATTCAAGTGTAAATGCTTTAACTTAATCCCTCGGATAGGATTAGATTGGACTTGAAAGATTTCTGGACTGACTGTTATCTCATCAAAAAGTAGATTGTTCAATACCACATATAGCTTATTCCCATCTATAAAGGCGTTGGTTTGAACATCAGGATTATTGGATTCACTATCTACCCGCAATCCTTTTACCTCAGACCAAAGTTGGAAAAACTTAACCATTTCTGTATACACCCAATAACTTCCTTCCTGTCCTGCTAGCTCATTATTATTCCTCATCAATCTCCATGGATACGGATCTCCATTCTCTTGTCGTCCCCACTCTGCCTTTATTATGACAAAAGGAATAGCAGATACTATGTGCTGCGGTCTTTCTGAGAATGACAGTAACATAGAAGTCATGGATTTCATACTGAGCCAGTCTCTAAGCGGTGACCAAGGTCCTCTTTCCATGGTTAAGGCTCTCCCTCCATACTCTGAAATGACAAAGGGCTTTACCTCATCAAATGAAAGATGGCTATACTGTTCCATCATGTCAAATGTGGCTTCCAGATTACTCCCACGCCTAAGCACTTTTGTGTTAGCCCATGATAAGTTAAAGTCATACAGATGAATGGACCAGAAATCCATTTTCTCTCCAGACATATCCATAAATAAC
>JBCDBC010000371.1:0-5546 GCA_039184535.1 Bacteroidota bacterium
ACCCTGTCCAGAGAAAGGATAGCTGTATTCCATCTTCTCTGTGCTGAGATAATCCCGTTCAAGGGACTAGGAGGAGCAGTAAATGGGGCCGTTGGGAGTTTCGCTTTCTGTACTCGAGTCAAAACCCCTGCCTTGAAGGAGGCCGATAGAGCTTCATTGATAAGCTTAGGAAACTTAAGGGGTTTCTCAATAAAGCTCAAACTGCTTTTCAGCATGATAGATAGCTCATTCGGCAGTGTCTTGGGCTTGTATGGTTTAGGCTCAGGGATGGGTTGGGCCTCCGGCGACATATCAAATACCAAACTGAAGAGGTTTGTACTACCTATACCGTCTACGGCTACATGATGAACCTTGGAGATAATGGCTACAGATCCCTTGGGTACCTGGGGAATATTATCCAGGCCTTCCACAAAGGTAAATGACCAAAGCGGACGCGACTGATCCAGGGGCTCACTAAATATCTGATTCGCCACTTTTCTTAGAGACTTCCAATCACCCGGCTTGGGTAATGCAATGTGATGAACATGCATTTCAATATCGAAATTCGGATCGTCTACCCAATAGGGATAGTCTATGCTAAGCGGAACATACACCAAACGTTTTCGGAAGTTCGGTACAGTATGTATTCGAGAAAGAATGGTGGCTTTGAATTTATCAAAATCCAAAGATCCTTCAAGTACAGCCACGCTGCCTATGTGCATAGGACTTGTGGGTGTTTCAGCATAAAGAAAAGTAGCATCCAGTCCACTGATAGCTTCGAGATCTGTCCCCTTTAGTTGTGCGAGTATTTTATTTACCATGTAGCTTTATTTTGTCATCTTAGGAAGATAAAAAACTTTTATCAACAATACTGCTTTTATTTCCCTAATTTTGAGGGTGTTATAGAGGGTTAATCCTGCTTTATTTCCAATTGTCAAAACTAATTGAATAATGAGTCCGAAGAAAGATGAAACAGCCTCCTTTATGCTGAGATTCACCCAAAAGATTTTCAATAGTGAAAGTGGAGAACCCCAGGTACAATGGAGAGGAAATATCCGTCATGTGCAGGGAGGAGAGGAGAAAAGATTTTCTGACTTTGATGAAGCATTAGGGTTTATCCAAAGCAAATTGGCAGACCTGACCATAGGAGCCATGGAGGATAAACCGCTGGAAGAACAGAAGGGAATTTTATCCAAGAGTTTTGACCTGTGGAAGAAAATGGCTTTTGATGGTCCTAAATTCATGATGGAAACTATCAAGGACCCCAAAAAGCAGGTAGAACAGCTTCAGGATCAACTTCAGGACCAAATAGAGCAGGTAAAAGGAGGATTTTCACAAAAGCTCGAACTAAACTCATGGTTGGCTGCTTCTAAGAATGATTACCAACAAATCATGCAGACACTGGGACAGTTATCCAAGGACATTGCTGATTTAAATGAAAAAGTAGATCAGTTGTCCAACAAGAACGACTAATGATAGCGGCCGAAGATCAGATAGAATTATTATTGGCCAAAAAGAATACTGCTACCATTCAGGTCCAAACACTGGGTAGCTTCCAAATTTGGCGCTCTTCCTCATTGGTAAATCCTAAAGAATGGGGGAGGGATGTCTCCATGCAACTTTTTCAGTTTTTTATCACCAACAGACACAGGCACAGTCTCCACAAAGAGCAGATCATAGAACGGATTTGGGATGACTTGGACTCCCGCTCTGGAGAGCAAAACTTCAAAGTAGCTCAGCACGGCATGAGCAAGGTGTTAGAGCCGGAGCGCAAAAGTAGAACTGAGTCTAAGTACATTATCAGACAAGGGCCCACCTATCATCTTGATTTTACGGATATCTGGCTGGATGTAGTGGCGCTTGACCAGCTAGTTGCGCTTGGAAACCAAACCATCCTCGACCAACCCAAGCTCGCCCAAAGGGCTTTTCGTGAGGCTACGGACTTGTATCAGGGATCTTATCTACCGGCACGCCTGTACGATGACTGGTCCAGTGAGGAAAGGGAACGTATCCAGTTACTGACCTTAGGTGCCCTCATAAGTTTAAGTGAGTTATTGATTACAGAAAATCCTATGGAGAGCGTTCGCCTCACTCAACAGGCACTGCAAATTGACGCTACTTGGGAGGATGCTTATCGGATCCAGATGGGGGCTTATTTGGAAAAAGGAAATCGGCCCATGGCCATAAAAACCTACCGTCAATGTGAGGAGGTTTTACAGAAGGAATTTGGCGTAGAACCTCTGCCAGAAACTAAACAGATCTACCGTAAAATTACCGGTAAACAGTAGCTTCCTTTCGACTATCGAGTATACTTCCGATCTCCGTAATCCCAGTAGGACTGTAGCGCATTGCATACGGCGTCGACTGAGATCACAAGATTTTCGTCCTGTTGTAAAGCTCAATTCTACCCCAAGAATCCATGTTACATTCCCGCAGCTATTCATTCGGCATACAGGGTATTTATATGCTTATTAGAAGCTTAAGAAATACCCTGTATGTCCAGGCAACGGCCATCTACTGAAGTCTCAGTCAAACAGAAAGTTTCCCCCTGGTTAATTTCCCTTCCATTTGCTGTTGCACTTGCAGCAGTCCTTTTCGTAGAGATTCTCCATACGGACCAGCAACCCACATCTTTACAAAAGACGCCGGCTCCTGCTATTAGTTGGTTAGCTGATGATGAGCTGGAAGAAGCTGATATCATCATCTACTTAAGAGATGAGATCCAAAGACTGGTGGAAATAACTGAAAGGACTTCAGAAGAAGAAAACCAACTGACAAGCTTAGCAAACAGCCTGGTCCTATATGAAACCATAGAGGATCATAGGATGAGACTTACATTTTTTCAGGATGATGCCAGCCTGCCAAGGGATTCTCTGGAGAATGAAATCATTTTACTTTACCAGGAATTGACTGAGAAAGATCTGTTGATTGATTTGTAAACGGCTTGAGAGAGAAATGAGGATAGATGTTAGGTATATATGCTTAGGGGTGATGTGCTTACTTTCTCAGGTAAGCATGGGGCAATGTCCTGTCCCTCAAGCTACCGTTTCTCTACTGGAGGCCAACTTCGATACCGGAAACTATTCTGACTGGGATCCAGGCTCGTCTAAATGGAGAATTAACGAAAATCCTATTGGTCCTTACCAGAATCCAGACCAGAGTTCGTGGCTCCACCTTGGAGATATGTCTGATGATGCTCTCGAGAATCAGGCATTGGATTTACCCCCTATCGTACTTATAGGAGATTCCGGGATTGATATCAGCTTTGACCTTTCTCACAGACCCTATGGGGATAAGGGAGTTCTTCGGCTATATGCAGATATAGGAGGTGATTGGGAAGTCATTTATGAGGAGGAGAAAGAATTTGTAGGGACTGTAGAGATCCATTTAACTGAGCTGGATGAAGCTGTTCTTCAGCTCAGATTTGAGTATGATGACGAAGGTAGCTGGACATGGGGAGCAGGTATAGACAACATTCGGATAAGCCAGACGGGCGCCGGTTGTGGAGATGGAGTTTGCGCACCAGGAGAAGATCCTGAGAATTGCCCTTTAGACTGTGAAGTAGAGACGCCCAACCCTTACTGGATTCCGGTAGGGCAAAATATCAAAGGAGAATCGGTCAACTACCGATACTTCAAAGGGCGAACTGCCTGTGATGATTGTTCTGAGGAAATAGAGTTAGGTTTTAGCTTTACCTTCTTCAGAGAATCCTATGAGTCACTCTTTATTAATTCCAATGGGAACCTCACCTTCATAGAGGACTTTATCGAATACACCCCGGAACCATTCTGCCTGAATGGCCCCAAAATGATCGCACCCTTCTTTGGGGATGCGGATCTCAATAAGGGAGGAGAAATCCGCTACTACCTGGACCCTGATGGGCATTACCTCATCGTAAGTTGGTTGGAGCTAGGGTACTTCGGATGTGAAGTAGATTGTGAGTTGAGGAACACTTTTCAGTGTATTCTACATGATGGAAGTGTAACTGAAGTTATGGGCCAAAGCGTGAGTTCACAGGCCAATGTCCTCTTCATGTATCAGGATATGGAGTGGACTACCGGTAATTCTTCTGGTGGAGAAGAGGGCTTTAAGGGGAGTTCAGCCACCGTTGGTTTGAATAGTGGGAGCGTCACTACCTGTCATGACTACGGGACCTTTGACCATCCCGGCTATGATTATTTAGGGAACTATCAGGATGACGCCTGTGATCCCGCAGGAGTAAGCCACCTAGATTACAGAATGATCATGGGCAATGGAGCGGAAGGGGAGATGCTGGACGACAGAAACTTGTATGAGTTTAGTGCTGAGAAGAATGAAGATATTCATGTGCTGAAGTGGTCAGTGTGGGCCAATGAATTCTTTGATAGGTTTACCTTGGAAAGATGTACCAAGGGAGCTTCCTTCCTGCCCATATATGAGGAATCCGGAGATGCTAATGCCGGGCCTGCTACCTATGAGTATGAAATTGCTGCTCCGGAAGAGGAGGTTTCCTACAGGGTTATTTTCTCTCGTAGAGACGGAGAAAGCTTTATTTCAGATACCATCAGCTTTTATGGCTTAGCCGTGGGAGGAGAGTTACTTGGTTTGAAAGCCTGGCCTAATCCATTCTCAGATCAACTAAATCTGGCCTTGGAAATCCCTCTCAATCAGGAAGTTCAGGCAGTGCTGGTAAATGAGAATGCTCAAATAGTATGGGAAGAAAGCTACCCCAAGGGAACAGGAAACATGGAAAAGGTACTTTCTCTAGGGCACCTGGCTTCTGGTACATATTATCTCTCTATCAAAAGTGAATCTGAGCAAAAACATCTGAACCTCATCAAAAGGTAGGGCATAATGCTAAAATAGGCTATATTCACCCTTCTTTTGTAGCGTTCACGAATATACCGACCATGCATTTTCTCCGTAGTGGATCACTCCTGATCATTTTTTGGCTGGGGCTCTTAGCCTCTGCGTCCGCTTTTTCTCCCGTTACAAAAGATTCCCTTCAAAATATGTGGGCCCTTTCATCAGGTGCTTCCACGTTACTCTCTTCTGATAGTATAGGCCAATATCACTTTTTGAGAATGACAGCTGACAGCTTTTTTGTCAGTACCTCAGAGGCAGTCTTGATTTCAGGTAGTTATTTATTGGAGGATGACAGCCTCTTTTTCCAGTTTGAGCGTGTCAGTATGGAGGCTACCATAGACTCCCTGGTGTATAAAGTGGAGAATGACCAGCCTACCATTGACTTTTTCTATAAGGGTGAGAAACTAGCCAGTCAAACTCTTTCTGACATACAGTCAGAACGAAGGACGTTGAGCTGTAGGGTAGAGAAAAGTGGCGGCGGCGGATACACCTTAATCCATAAGGAGGGAACTATAGAGCTGGAGGAACGCTCTTATACAAAACCTTCCGCTTTCTCTTTTGGTGATGTGTTAAGAGGCGTATTAGGAACGTTAGCCATGATATTTTTTGGCTGGCTGATGAGTGAGAATCAGGCGAATCTCTCGCATTGCGTTCACTACGATCGGATTTCCAGCGCTGTGGGCAACGATGTTGATCTCTTCAGCCTCGACTTCGCGAGCGAG
>JBCDBC010000372.1:0-5545 GCA_039184535.1 Bacteroidota bacterium
CCCATCCACTGGATATCGTCCACCACAGCTTAAAAGCCAATCATGCTGAAGCGGAAGTGTACTATATCAATCTACCTCAGGATTCTACAGGAACCGTCGGTGCTTATGTGATGTACGAAGACCTCACCAAGAACGTCAATCTGCAATACGACCAGTATAGCGGAGCACTTTTATACACTGGAGACAAATGGGAAGATAAAACCAATGGGAAAAAGTATGGGCGTATAATTATGATATCCATGTGGGAGCTATCGGTGGCTTACCCAACAAGATCCTCAATTTTTTCCTCAGCCTCTTTGCCGCTAGTCTACCCGTTACGGGTTTCCTGATCTGGAGGGGGAGGCGTAAGAAGCAGCACAAACAGCCTGGGGCAGTGAGGGCAGATGTGGCTGAGAGAGGGATATCCACTAAAGTTTCCAACTACTCAGCCTAAATCAGCTGGAAATCCCTATCAATATTTTTAAGATTCACATACCCATTGGCGGTATTCTCCAGTTGAAAAGTAAGCGTTTCTTGAGTGGAAAATACAAAATGCCCTGATTTTCATAAGGTCTATCAGTAGCTCATCTTATCCCCTAGACGGGACTGCTAGTAGATAAAAGAAAGAGGCTATAGATATGTTCCATAGCCTCATTAGGTATATAAAGGTTTACTAGGTTTCCAGCATAGTTTCCATTCATATAGAAGGAAACCACTCGACTAAAAGTCAAATCCCAGGGTAAGGGTGGCGTTTCTACCAAAGCCATTACGACGTCTGGAAGCGAAAATTGCCCCAAATTGACGCTGGTCTATGGGTGGGACGTAGGTCTCGTTCAGAATATTCAGGATCTGTAGGGAAAGGAATGAATTTACATTCCCCAACTTAAACTGGTAGTTAGCTCCTAGATCCACAGTCGTAAATCCGCGAAGACGATATCCGTCAGCTCTGATAGGGTTACCGTTACCATCAAGGTCAGTTTGACCATCATCATCAGAATCTACCAGGAAGGTAAAGGCACGATCACGGTTACCTACTGTAAATAGTTCAGCACTGAATGAAAGGCCATCTACTGAAGGGATATCATATGAAGCTCTGATGGAAGTGGTAAGAGGGATCATATCTACAGTTGAGCCTGGCTGGAAAGTCCCATCATCTTGTGGGTCTACATCGGTTTCTGTGATAGAAAGGCTGGTCCCTATACGGAAACCTTCTGCTGGAACTGCATCCAGGCTTATTTCAAAACCGTAGTTCCGCTGCGGTGCCTGTACACGTTCACCAAAACCAGTAGCAGGATCAAAGCGGATCTGAGAACCATCTTCTGAGAAGGCATAGAATCCAGCCACTCCATAGGCGAGATTATTCCCTATTTGTCCACGTATACCTAAATCCAGGCTATTCACTATTTGAGGGGAAACAATCTCATCTCCTGCTATCTCTACATTAGGTGCTACGTTTACCACCAGGAAGGCCAAACTTGGTAGGGAGAAGCCTTGGGCGAAGTTGGCATACAAAGTAGTATTCTCAACAAATTCATAAGCTGCTCCCAGGTTAAGAGAAAGACCATTGTTTGAACCTGATCCACCTAGTCTTTGCAGTCCGGGCTCTACCCTGGTGAAGGTAGGGATGAAGGGGAGTACATCAAATGAGATAATATCATATCTGGCTCCTCCTGATAGGCGTAAATTATCAGTTGCGTCGAAGTCAACCTGAAGAAATAGCCCTCCACTTGAAAGTTCTGATGGCGCTCCCTGATCCTGTATACCTCCAGCGCCATCAAAGCGGTTCTCACGGTCAAAGGGTCCATCAGATGAGATGGTAACTGGGGTAGAGTCATCAGATTTGAGATACCCTCCTCCAAGCGTTACAAGTACTCTGTCTCCAAATGGACGGACAAATTCCGCGCGTGCGCCGTATTGTGAAGCGGCGGTACTGGTTTGGAATAAACCTGGCCAGGCATCAGGAAACCCTCCTCCATTACTTTCCAGAAAAGCACGGATATCTGACCCTCCTTGCTGGAAGTTGAGATCAAAGTAATAGCCCTGAATTCTGAAAACACCTCCTAGAATATCTGTGTTTTCGTATTGGAGATTGAGGGCTGTGTAGTCCTGGCTGATGGGATTATCATAAGTGAAGGCCGTTTCCACCCTTTCAGCTACTGCAGCAGCTCCCTCTGGATCGGCGATAACATCTTCATCTCTAAGGACAGGAATAAAGAAGAGATCATTAGGCTCACGGTATGTGCGGGTGAAAGATAGGTCTATTGACTGAGTAGTGGTCAGGTCATATCCTAGCTTAGCAAATATGTTATAGTCGTCATAGTTGGAAGTACCATTAGGCCCAATCCGCTGCCCATCTGCTCTAAATTGACCATTAGTAACTTCAAAAGATCCATTCACCAGATACCTAAATTTTCCTAAGGTACCTGATACAGTAGCCGCTGCACGGTAGTCAAGTGCTTCGCCATCTAGGAATGCACCATCTACCCAGTAGTTGCGGGAGAATAATTGGACATCTACATCAAAGACTTCATCGCTGGCGCCCTTGGTGAAGAACTGAATTACCCCACCTGGTGCACCGCCGCCATAGATAGTAGAAGCACCATAAAGAACTTCTATACGCTCTATCATAGACGGATCTATGTTTCCAAGAACGGCCCCTCTAAGTCCTTCATTAGATTGTAAAGGCACACCGTCCAGCAGGAATAAAGGAGCGCGTCCACGTAGAGTGGCCAGGAATACATTATTTCCTATGGAAGGTGAAGTGAAGTTAGGAATGATCTTACCTAGGGTAGCAGAAAGATCTGAACTCTGACCTGTATAAAACTCAACCGTTTCCTGCGAAACTACGTCAATAGCCCTGGGAGTTTGAGAAATATCCTCTTCCCTACGTGAAGCAGTGATGGCCACTGTACTTAATTGGAGAACGTCTTCTGCAACAGAGAGATCGAGACGGACTTCCCCACCAGCAGGTACTGAAACAGATTGCTCTATACGCTGATACCCGATAAGGGTGACCACTACAGTCTGGGTACCGGTAGGCACATTAGAGAGCTTAAATGCACCTTCATTATCAGCTACTGCTCCCAAAGTAGTATTTGCTACTCTTACGGTAGCTCCGTTGAGTGGAGTATTATCAACATCATTAACGGTACCTATGATGGTGCCCGTTTGGGCCATGGTAGAAATAGCAAGGAGGAACATTAGAGTTCCAAGGACAATTCCCTGCCTAAAAGGTAGAAATTTCATGTTACGATTAGTTAGGTGATGTAATATTATTTAGACTCAGTCTAAACTGGGGGTCTGAGGGATTGTTTAGTGTATATGAAAAGTACAATACCTGAAATTATCTTTTATCAGGTTTTTGCTGGGAAATTATACCTAATTAAAAGGGCGTGATAGGAGGTGGAAATCTTAGGTAGGGAGGCTTAAATGCTTGTTTGTAAGGGGCTTATAAAATAAAGCAGGAGGTGATTTAAAGTGAGATAGATAGTATATACCCAGCTTTAGGTATGGGGGTACCTAAGGCTGGGTATTTTTTAAATTATATCAATTTTTCTCTTCTTATTTATACTCAGTCTAAATAACTTTACGCATATTGCGTCTTGAATATGTTGGGCAGAATGAAGGTAGCGAATATCACCATCTGCTTCGTATGCGAGGATCATTTTAACCTAATAATCCATACTAACCCAAGCATTCATGAAATTCGTGCCTGAGTACAGATTCATAATTTTATGGGTACTCTTACTGTTTCATGAAGTTGGTAAGCATATATCTGCTCAGGATATAAATGTGAGTAAATTTGATGGTAGCGTGATAGACGAAGTCGGTCAGTCTATCATATACGCTACCATTTTTTAGTTCAAGGCCATATGGTTCTCTTCAATAGATTTTAGGCACAAACTCAGAATAATCTCCTTCACAGCTAATAATTATCAAACATGACATATCCCCAGGACCATAATCACCGCTATGAAATCGTTTACTGGGAGAACCAAAATCGGGTAGTTTACTGCCATGATTGTAACGCCTTCCACATAAACTTTGGGATGATATCCCTGGATCTCCAAAGACCGGCTATAGGACTCCTAAGAACGAGACTTCATAGGTATTTGCAATTCTATGAAGAGAAAGTACATCATGACTGTAGATGTGTAGAAATTGCTACTCCATATCAGGGGATAAGATTGCTACTTTCTGTAAGTGAAATTCGTACCTTGGGAAATATATTATATGAAGCATCCTCTTCTTTATGGGGCAAGGAGAATAAGCATTCAGACTATTAGCAGGGATCTGACTTCCTTTTTCAGTAAAAAGGGAGGAGAGAACAGGACTGGGTACATCACATGCAGATCATGAAGGCACACAACCTGTTTTTTTATGGGTTGCTAAAGTGTATCATTAATGGCAAGGAAAACAGCAAAGAGAACAGTAAAACAAAAGATTAAGAAAGTCTTTGGTTGGCTCCACCTATGGGTAGGCCTAATTTCGGGTTTGGTCGTCCTGATTAGTATGTTGGGAGCTACCGTCTTTGTTTGGGAAGAAGAGCTTACTGACTGGTATTATGATGAACTAGTCTTTGCTGATACTGTGGGGGAAGAGGTGTTACCTGCTAGCCAGCTCTACGCTGCTGTAAAGGAAGCATACCCTGGCAAAAAGTTCAGAGGCCTTCAAGCATACAGACCTGCTGGTAGAAACTTTACCATGGTGAGCTATAAGCGGGCGGAGAACCCCGGCTGGACCTGGGCTTCAGGGATAGAACACTATATTGTGGTTTTTATCAATCCCTATTCAGCTGAGGTAGCGGGGCACATAGACATGAAGAAAGATTGGATTACCCTTTCCCGATTTCTCCACCAAAATCTCTTGCTAAATCGAAAAGTAGGAGAGGAAATAGTTGGGGCTGCTGCCTTAATGATGATCTTTCTCGCGCTAAGTGGGATCTACCTCTGGTGGCCCAAGAATATGCGGATGTTGAAGCAAAGGATAAAAATTAAGTGGGATGCGAGCTTCAAACGGGTAAACTGGGACATTCATAGCGTAGGAGGATTCTATACCTGGCTATTTGTCTTGTTTTTTGCGGCTACCGGACTGACATGGTCCTACTCCTGGTGGACAGAGGGGATATACCGCATGCTAGGAAATGATCCGGAGGAGGTCTTTGTCAGGCCTGAACCACCTACCATTACAAATCATGACTTTGGTCATAGCATGGACTTGGCATTTGCAGATGCCATGAGTAAACAACCCAATTGGCATAAAATCTATTTTAATGTCCCTTCAGCTGAGCAGGAGAAAGGAACTATTTCAGCAGGCATATACTATGACAATGGTGATTCCTGGTGGGAAACCAGTGATTATTTTTACTACCATCCGGAAACGGGTGCCCTCCATCATAGCATGACGCATGAAGAAAAATTGCTAGGCGAGAAATGGCGCAACTCCAACTATGCCATGCATGTAGGAAGTATTTATGGACTTCCTACTAAAATCATTGCTACTATTTGTGCATTGTTTTTCGCCTCACTGCCAGTAACTGGATTCTTAATTTGGAGGGGAAGGAAAA
>JBCDBC010000373.1:0-5533 GCA_039184535.1 Bacteroidota bacterium
CGGAAGCAATAAAATGAGGTATTGCCCAGGTAAGTAGGAGACAGGTTCTTCTGACTTGAAATACAAGGTATAAGTGTCTGGAGTCTCAGAAACTTTATGACTATAATTGAGGAAAAATTGACTCATGGATTAGCGACAATGCTTGCTAATACTGGGAAAAAGGGAATTTGTTTCCCCTGGTTAATCTTTTTTTCAAAAACGGCTAAAATTATCTACTATCCATTAACTTATCCAGCAGATAGACGTAAAAATAGATAAGTTTCAAATTTTATTGAAAAAAATGAAAGTTAATATTCCTGAATCAGATTTGCCCCGAGTTGTCATTGTGGGAGGTGGTTTTGGAGGAATTAAATTAGCACTATCCCTACGGAAAGCACCTTACCAGGTAGTACTGATTGATAAGCACAACTATCACACCTTTCAGCCTTTACTTTACCAAGTAGCTACAGGAGGATTAGAACCAGACTCCATTGCATTCCCGCTGAGAAAGGCGTTTACTTCGCAGGCTAATCTTTTCTTTAGAGTAGCTCAGGTAGATAAAATAGATCCGAAGAATAAGTCCCTAATTACTACACTTGGAGAAATAGACTATGATTACCTGGTGTTAGCCACAGGTAGTAAGACCAACTTCTTCGGTATGGAGGAAGTAGAAAAACATGCCGTAGGGATGAAAAATATTCCAGAGGCATTGGACCTACGCCATATGATTCTCCAAAATTTTGAACAGTATTTACAGGAGCCAGAGAATAAAGAGCTTCTACAATATGTGGTAGTAGGAGGAGGACCTACCGGAGTGGAAACAGCCGGGGCATTGGCAGAATTAAAAAAGCATGTTCTGCCGAAGGACTATCCTGAAATAGACTGGGAACAAATGGAGATCACCTTAATAGAGGCAAGTGGAGGACTCTTAGGAGGAATGAGTGATAAGTCTACCAAAAATGCACTCAAAGGTTTGGAGAAAATGGGGGTCAAGGTACTCCTAGATCACCTGGTGAAGGATTATGATGGAAAGAGAGTAGTAGCTAATGAAAAAGAAGTCCCTGCGGGAGCTGTTATTTGGGCGGCGGGCATAAAAGGGGCCATGATAGAAGGATTAGAGGAGATAAGCCTTGAAAGAGGGAACAGGGTAGCTGTAGACACCTATAACAGGGTGATAGGATACGATGATATTTTTGCCCTTGGAGATCTCGCTATGATGAAAATGGAGGAATACCCTAATGGACATCCACAGGTAGCTCCTGTAGCCATGCAACAGGGAGAGTTGCTTGGGAAAAACCTGATAAGAGCCAGTAAGTCCAAGGAATGGAAGTCCTTTGAGTATTTTGACAAAGGATCCATGGCTACCATTGGACGGAATAAAGCAGTGGTAGATATGGGAGGGATTCATCTGAAAGGATTAATTGCCTGGCTGACCTGGATGTTTGTCCATCTCTTATTCCTCATAGGGTTTAGAAACAAACTAGTGGTATTTGTGAACTGGATTTGGAGCTACTTCACCTATGATAAAGGAACCAGGGTGATTATTAGACCCTTCAAGAAAAAATCAGAGGAAGCTTTGACCATTTAGTATAAGTAGTTGATTAACCAGGCAGATGGTATTTCACTATCTGCCTTTTGTTTTTTGAGCCCACAGGAATCATCATTCCCGATTATTTGCATAAGTGAAAATTCACGCATTACTTCCACCATGGATTTAAAAGTAAGCATACAGGAAAAAGCGAATACCCTCTTTGAAGAAACCCTGGAGAATAGAAGACACATCCATAAACACCCGGAGCTTTCTTTTAAGGAGGAAAAAACGGCCTCTTTTGTTTCAGCTAAGCTGGAAGAAATGGGAATTCCTGTACAAACTGGAGTGGCAGGGCACGGAGTGGTAGGCATTGTAGAAGGAGAGAAAGCTGGAGAGGGACCTGTGATAGCGCTGAGAGCAGATATGGATGCCTTGCCCATCATAGAAGAGAATGAAGTCTCTTACAAATCAGTGAATAAAGGGGTAATGCATGCCTGCGGGCATGATGTACATACTTCCTCCTTACTAGGGACTGCTCGAATTCTCCATGACATAAAATCTCAGTTTGAGGGTACTGTAAAGCTAGTATTCCAGCCGGCAGAAGAACGCTTCCCCGGTGGAGCTTCCCTCATGATTAAAGATGGTGTACTTGAGAATCCACATGTACAGGCCATTTATGGGCAACACGTACAGCCTTATCTGGATAGCGGGAAAATAGGGATCAGGAAAGGGATGTATATGGCCTCAGCAGATGAGATTTACATGACCGTAAAAGGCAAAGGAGGACATGCAGCCCATCCGGCTACCTTCATAGATCCTATTATTATCACTTCCCAGATCTTGGTAACCCTACAACAGGTAGTCAGCCGTTCTGATCCGAGAATACCTTCTGTATTATCTTTTGGGACCATTAGAGGAGAAGGTGCTACCAATGTCATTCCTGAGAAGGTATATGTGGAAGGTACCTTCAGAACCATGAATGAGACATGGCGTGCGGAGGCACATAAGAAAATCCATGATATAGCCCATAACATAGCCACCAGTTTTGGGGCTACAGTAGATTTGGACATCAAGAAGGGTTATCCTGTTCTGTACAATGATGAGCTAAGAACAGAGAAAGCCTATCAGTATATTGCTGAGTATGTAGGAGAAGAGAATGTGGTAGACCTGGATCTATGGATGGCAGCGGAGGATTTTGCCTACTATACCCAGGAGATTCCTGGTTGTTTTTATAGGATTGGGACTAGAAATGAGGAAAAGGGAATCATTCATGGGCTACATACATCCAGATTTGACATAGATGAGGAAGTATTAAAGCATTCTCCTGGCCTGATGGCCTGGATAGCGGTGAATGCCCTGAAAGAAAAAGTAAATTAGTTTACGGGGATAAGTTCTAGTTTGTGGAGGGCGTCTTCTGAGGCTCTTTGTTCAGCCGTCTTTTTGTTTTTTCCTTCTCCTATTCCTAGTACGCTGGTACCTACTTTAGCCTGGATACGAAAAATTTTATTTCTGCCGTCTCCATCCTCACCTATCACCTCAAACTCTAGCAGGCCTAATTTGGACTTCTGAACGTATTCAATGAGCTTATTTTTGAAGCTGATGGTCTGACGCTCCAGATCAGGCAGATTTACGTGTGGCTCCAGAATGCGACTGTGAATAAACTGCTTGGTCTTAGGGTAGCCCATATCCAGATAAACAGCTCCGATAAAAGCTTCCAGAGCATCTCCATACATGGATTCGTTCACTATGCCCGTTTGACGGTGGTCTATGAGCCCATCAATATGGAGCTTTTTACAGATGTCATTTAGGGATTTCCTATTGACTATTTTGGACCGCATTTCAGTGAGAAAGCCTTCGTCCTTGGTGGGATAAATTTTGAAGAGGAATTCAGAAACTACTGAGTCAAGAATGGAGTCTCCTAAAAACTCCAGACGCTCATTACAACCTTTGGCATTGGCTTTGTCCTTTTTGGATCTACGGATGGTAGAGCTGTGGGTGAGGGCAAGTCTATACAGAAACACCTCCCTCGGCGTGAATCCGGAGATACGACGAACCTCCTTAATGAATGATAAGTCCGGGGAAAGGTAGCTGTTATAAAATTTCCTCAATAAGGACAAAACGGACAATAGTTTAACTGAAACTCATACAAATATAGTTACAGTTAGAGGCATTCCCAAGCGAATCAGGTGTGAACCAGCCGATTATGAGCTTGTTTCCCCACCATACTTCGGTCAATGAAAAAGAAAGGAGGGGCTAAAAAAGAAAAAGCGCTACCAAAGTAGCGCTGTTTTTTCAGCTTACGTAAGCAATGCTTACTTAACGTTTTCAGCCAGGTAATTAGTAGAATCACCTACTGTAACAATTTTTTCAGCTGCTTCGTCAGGGATACTGAGGTTGAATTCTTTCTCAAATTCCATAATCAGTTCCACAGTATCAAGAGAATCAGCGCCCAGATCATTAGCAAAGCTAGCCTCAGGAGTAACTTCTGATGGCTCAACTCCTAATTTATCCACGATGATTCCTTTTACTTTCTCTTCGATTTCGGCCTTTGTCATCTTTTTTTCCTGTTTTTTAGTTCTTCTCAGGTGAGGTATCTCACGCTAAAAATTTTGCCAAATATAGTATTTTTTTTGTTCATGCAACCTCGGAGCAAACTTTATTTAGATTTGTTCGTTAGCGAGAAATATGAAGCTTAAGCGGGTACAACTGGAGGAAAGTACTGGTCCTCACGACCTTGTACTGGGAATTGTTTCTGATGTCCCCATATGGAAATTGGGCTGGGATCTGAACAGGATACTCGAGATAAGCCTGAAAAAATTGGATTTACCACAGGATCTCCCCCTAGAAAAAACCAAAGCTTCTCCACTCCTTACCTTATTTGAGCCCGAGCAACTCGAAACCCTTAATCAGTCCGTAGCTTGCTACGAAGACAGCCTCACTCACCCTTCTCAGATCTACCTTTTATTGGAAAATGACTTGCGGATTTCCCCAAAAAAAATTCGTGCTTTCCGTTATTTTTTTGTAATTCGGACTCGAACTATCACTGAGAAAGAAACAATAGACTGGATGCAACTGATCAAGGAATCTGAGCATGTCAGGACTGTTGTAAACCTCTCAACGGAAGAGAACTTAAACAATATACAGTATTGAGCGCCTTCAATCCTCGACGTACTAAAATCGTCGCAACCTTGGGTCCCGCTACTTCAGAAAAGAAAGTACTTGTCGAACTTGTAAAGGCAGGTATGGACGTCGCAAGACTTAACTTTTCTCACGCAGACCACGAAACACACGCAAAAAACCTTCGCACTGTCAGGAAAATCAATGAAGAATTGAACACCAATATTGCAATTCTTCAAGACCTTCAGGGACCCAAGATTAGAATTGGAGACCTGATAAAACCAGTTAAGATCAAGCCTGGTGATGTGGTAACCTTACGTTCCGACCTTGGCAAGCAAGAAAAAGAGGGAGGAGACATCCCTATAAGATATGAAACCTTTGCACAAGATGTGAGTGAAGGAGAATCTATTCTCATGGATGATGGAAAGATCCAGGCAGAAGTTGTAGGGTCTAATAAAAAGAACAAAGTTCAGCTAAAGATCATCTTCGGGGAGGAAATAAAAAGTCGTAAGGGAGTGAACCTTCCAGATACGCCTATTTCTCTTTCTACCATCACAGAAAAGGATTTTAAGGATATAGAGTTTGCCATAGAGCATCAGGTGGAATGGCTAGCCCTTTCCTTTGTGAGATCAGCAGATGATATCCGTGTCCTGAAAGAGTTAATCAGACTTAAGAATGGGACTTCCCGTATCATTGCGAAGATAGAGAAACCAGAAGCTCTGGAGAATATAGACGAGATTATCAAAGCCGCTGATGGAATCATGGTAGCCAGAGGAGACCTGGGAGTAGAAATTCCTATGGAACGGGTTCCTGTCTGGCAGAAGAAAATCATTAGAAAGTGTAATCAGGCGGCTAAGCCTGCCGCAGATTTGTCGAAGGCCGATGCGCTGCGCATTTATGAAGAAC
>JBCDBC010000374.1:0-5509 GCA_039184535.1 Bacteroidota bacterium
CGGAGTTTGAAGCAGTAGTGTATAACATGCGTAAGGGAGAAATTTCCAAGCCTTTCCTCACTGAGTTTGGCTACCACATCGTAAGACTGGAAGACAGAACAGGGGAGTTATTGACCGCCAGACACATTCTCATAAAGCCTAGAAACAGTGCGAATGGAGACTCAGTAGCTATTAAGAATCTAAACGATATTCGTACAGAAATACTTGATGATTCACTTACCTTTGAGCAAGCCGCCATCAGGCATTCGGAAGATAGAGGTACTAAAGACTGTGGCGGATGCGTAGTAAACCCACAGACATTGGAAAGAAAAATTCCAATGGATGCTTTAGACGCAGAAACATTCTTCTTGATTGATGAGTTGGCAGAAGGAGAAATTTCGGAGCCTGTGGAGTTTTTGTCTCCTGATGGTAGGAGAATGTTTAGAATATTGTATCTTAAAACCAAAATACCCCCGCACAAGCCCGATTTAGCAAACGACTATCAGAAAATTCATGATACCGCTCTACGTTCCAAACAGGCGGATAGTTTCGATGACTGGCTAGTTGACGCTAAGAAAAATATATATATTGAGTTGAAACCTACTGAATGCATTAATGCCCTAAAAAACTGGACCGAAAACTAATGCAGAAATTCAAAACAGAAGTAGAAGCAGCAGATGCACTTGCCCAAAAGTACCAGGAATTAAAAGATGAGATCGGAAAGGTCATCATAGGCCAGGAAGATGTAGTTGAGAAACTCCTCATAGCATTATTTTGTAAAGGTCATACCCTCCTGGTAGGGGTACCTGGACTTGCCAAAACACTCTTGATCAGCACTATAGCTAAGGCCTTAGACCTGAAATTCAGCAGAATTCAGTTTACGCCTGACCTAATGCCAAGTGATATTTTGGGAACAGAAATCCTGGAGGTGGATCCAGAGACCAATCTTAAGCACTTCAAATTTATACAAGGACCCGTCTTTGCCAATATTGTGTTGGCTGATGAGATTAACCGTACCCCTCCTAAAACACAGGCTGCTCTATTGGAAGCCATGCAGGAGAAAAAGGTCACTATCTCTGGTGAGTCCTATAAACTAGATCCTCCCTTCTTTGTACTGGCTACCCAGAATCCTATAGAACAAGAAGGAACTTACCCACTCCCTGAAGCCCAGCTAGACCGCTTCATGTTTAACATCACAGTGGATTATCCTTCTATAGAAGAAGAAATAGAAATTGTAAAGAGCACTACCGCTCCTAATGATACAGAAATCAATACTGTCATCACCCAGGAAGACATCATGTACTTCCAGGACCTGGTAAGGCAGGTGCCTGTAGCGGATAACGTGGTGGAATATGCCGTAAAGCTGGTGAACAAAACGCGTATCAATACGCCTCACGCGCCTGAAGAAATTAAGGACTTCATTAACTGGGGAGCAGGCCCGAGAGCCTCTCAATACCTCATCCTGGGAGCCAAGGCTTTATCTCTACTTAGAGGAAAGTACTCTCCAGATATCATGGAGGTAAATGATGTAGCCAGTTCAGTACTAAGACACCGTATAGTACCTAGCTTTACAGCAGAAGCAGAAGGAATTACCATAGATGACATTATCTCCCGTTTGGTGGGATAATGACACACACAAATACTTAAACCTAATAGCTCTGGGTTTAAACCCAGAGCTATTAGGTTTAAGCCCTATATAAATCACCCCATAAATTTCATTCTCTCTATGTCAGAAAAACCCCAAACCTACCTCATTATTGGCGGGGGACTGGCAGGAACTTTCATGGCCGTCAGGCTTACCCTGACTGGTCAAAAGGTCATTCTCATAGATGATGAAGCCCCTTACGGTGCGTCCAAAGTAGCTGCCGGTTTATTCAATGTGATCACAGGCAGATTCGGGGCCAGGACCTGGCTGGCAGATACTTTGCTAGAGGAACTAACTGCCTTCTTCCAGCAAGAAGAGATCTCTTCTCTCCAGGAATACATCCACTATTCTCCCATCTACCGTCCTTTTAAGGCTGTAGAAGAGTACAACAAATGGCTGGGGAGAGCCACGGAAGAAGGGTATAACCATTTGGTCCGTTTTCAGGAGTCTCCATTAGAAGTACAGAAACTTCATAATGAGTTAGGCGGAATTATGATTAAGCCATGTGGTTGGCTGGATACCGTAGCTTTTCTTAAAGCTGCGAAGACTCTCCTATCAACCTTCTCGAACTTCCGTTGCCTACAGGCGACTTTAGACTTAGATGGTTGGGATACAGAAGCTAATTCAGTCCTTATTGAAGGAGAAGAAATCGAATTTGATCATTTGGTCTTGTGTGAGGGGTACCGGCTGGCACAAAACCCGCTCTTCCCGGAAGTTAAGATCATCCCCAATAAAGGAGAGGTTTTACTGATCAATGCGCCTGAATTACAACTCCCCTTCGTTTTATCCAGAAAGATCTACCTTATCCCCTTGGAAGAGGATACTTATGTGGTGGGCTCCACCTACCAGAATAAGTTTGAAGATAAAGGGCCCACGGAGTGGGGAAAAGAGGAAATTCGTTGTCACCTAGAGAAAGCTATCAAAGTTCCCTACAGGATTTTGGCACATTATGCAGGCATTAGACCTACGACTCCTAACAGGAGGCCTATCTTGGGAACGCATCACACGTATAAACATATTCACCTGCTGGGCGGTTTTGGAACTAAGGGTGTGTTATTATCCCCTTACTGTTCCCGACTTCTCACGGAAAAGCTGCTTGGAAAAGATCCTGTTATACCGGATGAAATAAAGCTCGAACGATTCTACTGAAAATTGATCCTTAGAATGTTATTTTTTGTGTAAATTCTTTTTCTGGATTTTTCCCCATTCTGATATCAAGATGCGATATATGCGTTTTACCTATTTTTTGTCTGCACTACTGGCCAATCTGCTGATAGTGTCTACACTTTCTGCCCAAGAGTTACCCTTCAGAAATTTTTCTGACTGGGGCTATGTTTCTACAGAATATTTTGATGTATACTTTGCAGGTGATCAGGAAGAGGCTGCTGTAAAGGTGGCAAAGTATGCGGAGTTAGCTCGTTTCGAGTTAGGCGTTCTGTATGATTACAAGCCGCAGGAAAGATATAACCTCATTTACCTCTCCAGCACAGAAGAGTTTCTTCATACTAACTTCGAAAAGCAAAATCCGGAAAGGGACATGTCCTTCCAGCTACCTACGCGAGCGGTGAATGTCATAGATCAGGGAGAAAGTAAACTACTCTATCAATCCGTCAAGCAGTCCGTTTCTGAGTTGATACTGGAAGAATTTGCCTTTGGCGAAAGGGCTGGGGCTACCATACAGAGCCAGCTACTCTTACACATACCTACCTGGTTTCATGAGGGGTTGTCTGCCTATGCGGCTAGCGGATGGACCTATGAGGATGAACTCTGGATGAATACCCTCTCCAGATCTGACAACATCCTTGAAATGGCATTGGAAGGGGAAGAAAAGATTAATGAAATCGTGAGAAAGTCCATCTGGTACTTCATCACACATGAATACGGAGATCAGAAAATTTCTGAAATCATCTATCTGGTCAATATTTCTCACTCTATAGAAGCAGGCATCATCTCCGTTCTGGGGATTACCCTAAATACACTGACAGAAAGGTGGAGAGAGTTTATTCTCAGTAGATCTACCGCTCAGGGTGCCGGGAGATCTGATTTGGCTGAGTTGAGCGGAGTCTCTTCCCTGGAAGTGGACGAGAAGATGAGAGTTACCTCCTTCGCTTACAATGACAATGAGGAAAAAGTAGCCATGTTCCTTTCCCACCAGGGAAGGCAGCACCTATACCTATATGATGTAGGAACAGAGGATTTTGAGGTCACCTCCATACATAGTTCTTATCAGAATCCGCTAAGTGCGAAGTACCCGGTAAACTATCCTATAGCTTGGTCTCCCGCCGGAGATAAGCTGGTAACTGTGATCTATTCCAAACAAGCATACCGACTGGTCTATTACAACTTATTTAATAACCAGAGCCTCATTCTCCCCCTAGGAAAAGATATCATGCAGGTAATGTCTCTGGACTGGTCTCCTGATGGATCTACCATAGCCATGTCTGCCTCACACTTGGGGAGAACAGACTTATTCGTTACCAAAGCTGAGGATAATAAGCTCCGCGCCATTACGGATGATGTGTATGACGACCTGGACCCATCATGGAGTACAGATGGTAGGACACTCTACTTCTCTTCTAACAGACCTAATGCTACCCTGCCTGCTCCTCAGATAGACTGGGAACAGCATATGGCTTACTTTGATCTGTTCTCCATTAATGTAGCTAGTCAAGGAGACCTGTCCAGAATCACGAAAACCCCTCTGGTGAATGAGCGTAATCCACGCATGGCAGAAGCAGGCAAGCTGGTATACGTTTCTGATGAATCTGGAATCTTCAACTTTTACCAGATAAATCCTACCAATAACTCTTTCAGAGCACTATCCAATCTTTCTGCTGGCGTAGAATCCTACTCAATTTCTGATAACCAAATGGTAGTGGCAAGTCCTCTTGCCGGCAAGAATAACCTTTTCCTTCTCAGTAAGGATGACCTAATTGCTTCCAGAACACCTCAGCCTACTCTTCTCAGACTGGACAAGCTGTCCATGATCCAGAATCAGCTAGCGAAAGACGAAGCCCGTAAACAGGCTGCAGAAAGGCTTGAAAGAATGAAGGAACTCCAAGCAGAACAGAAAAAGCAGCAGGCAGAAACAAAAGAAGAAAAGAAAGCAGAAGAATCAGATAAGCCGGTAAGGTTCTACCTCTTTGACGAAGATGATGGGCCTTATGAAGTGAGAAGACCGGACCCGTTGGCCCTGGATAAAAGGGCTAATAATGACGTCATCAATACCGTCTTTGGAGAAAATACCAAGCCGGAACTGGCGGAAGTGGAAGTATCCAAGGCTTATACGGCGGCGGCTGGTTGGCAGACAGATGCCCTTCAGTTAGGAATCATCTATGATCCAGTAGCTGGATATGGACTGGATCTGGGCGTAAGTTTCTCAGATATGCTGGATAACCAGCGCCTCAGTCTACAACTTAATCCTTATATCAAATTCAGAAATAGAGACATAGCTCTGAAGTATGAGTACCTGAAGTATAGACCTGACTTCTACCTGGAGTTGAAGAATCAGGGAAGAAAATACGACCTGGAGCCGCTAAATCGCCAGGGACTGGATACGCTTAACTTCCAGTTTGAGCACTTCCAGGCCAATGCAGGGGTAACCTATCCCATCAACCGCTATTTGTCTGCAGGCTTGGAACTTGGGTACCATCGCATTACGCGTACGGACCTTAAGCTGATCCGGCCTAACCTGTTAGATGACGAGGCAGATGTAGCCAGAGCTACCGCCAGAATCTCTTACAACAATGTGAAGATGCGGGAGAGTTTCGCTTACAAAGGAGTGGAAGCAGAACTGGCTATGCATAACTACTATTCCATCACAGAGTCCAGGCTCAGGTTCCAAACAGCTCAGTTTCATGCGAAGCATTATGTGGAACTTTTTGA
>JBCDBC010000375.1:0-5506 GCA_039184535.1 Bacteroidota bacterium
AAATGAATAAGTAAAGTCTCTCTGTTCTAGAGAAACAGAAGGAATAATCCTAAGTGCCAGTTGATTGGTAAGATTGAAGTTGGCGATCATGCCTAGGGTAAGTCCAGGACGATTGATCAGTTCTAGTCTTTCCAGAATTGATCAATCGTCCTGGACTTACCCTAGGCATGATCGCCAACTTCAATCTTACCAATCAACTGGCACTTAGGATTATTCCTTCTGTTTCTCTAGAACAGAGAGACTTTACTTATTCATTTTCGGATGGAGAGCAGCAGAACAGAAAGATAGAAGCTTCTTACTTTAATGTTCCTGTCATGTTGCAATTCAAATCTAAATATTATAGAGCCACGCGAGTATACGTCCTAGGCGGCTTTCAACTAGGCGTAAACCTAGCCAGTAATGAAAAGGTAAAGAATGATCCCTTTCTCCTGAAAATAAGAGATCAGGATGTGAGCTTGGTAGTAGGCACTGGAATCAACCTATACGGAGACAGGATTAAACTTTCTCCTGAGATTCGTTACAGTATTGGGCTTATCAACGTATACGAACCTCTTTACACCAGCCATGCTAACGCCATTCAACGGCTATCTAGTCAGGTCATTACCCTGAATATCAATTTTGAATAGCCATTTTCTGGTCAGTCAATATCCCAGATAAAACTGATACAATTCTTTTTGTAGCATGTCCATCCCAAAGAGGGGGGATCTCTCCACTTTTATAGGTGCCTGATTCAATCTGGTCCACTAGCCCAAGTATAATACCCACATCAAAGGGAACTAGCGTATTAGTCCCCAACTCTACCGTACTAGGCCTTTCAGTATTAGGCCTGAGAGTAAGGCAGGGGACTTTCCTGAAGGTGGTTTCTTCCTGTATCCCTCCACTATCCGTCAATACATACTTGCAGCTGTAAATAAGCTTTTGAAAAGAGAAGTAGTCCATAGGATCTGCCAATACCACTTTCTTAAGGGCAGCAAGCTCATCCATTAACCCAAAGGTCTCAAAGCGTACACGGGTTCTAGGATGAATAGGGAAGATAATAGGGCGCAGCTCAGATACCTTCGTCAATATTTTTAACAGTTTCTCCAGTCCTTTCTTAAAATCTACTGTGGCAGGTCTATGCATGGTCATTAGCACAAACTCCTGGGGACTGATAGCTAATTCTTCCAGAATCTTACTTTTCTGAATCTCTTCATCAAAGTTCACCAAGGTGTCAATCATGGTATTCCCTACCATATGTATGTGCGTATCCTCTTTTCCGGACTCCTTCAGATGCCTGACGCCACTTTCTTCCGTCACAAAGAAATGGTCCGTGATTTCATCCGTCAGTATTCTATTATTCTCCTCCGGCATCCCTCTGTCAAAACTTCTCAGTCCACTTTCCAAATGAACCAGCATTTTCCCCATTTTGTGAGCCGTAATAGCCGCTGCCAAGGTAGAATCCACATCTCCTACTACCATTACACAATCTGCCGTATAGGTATTCTGAATCAATTCTTCCAGCTTGGTGATGATTTCTCCCATTCTGGCAGCAGGTGATCCGCTGGAGACATTCAACCAAAAATCAGGCTGAAAGCCAAACTGGGTAAAAAAGATATTAGACATCTTATCGTCATAATGCTGGCCAGTATGTACCACTTTCATCTCCAGATCTGGGAACTGGTCAATGATAGCATGGAAGCGGGTAATCTTGATAAAGTTAGGTCGGGTACCTACGACTATTAAAATCTTCTTCATGTATGGACAATAGAGGTTTCTGGTCGGATGAATAATTGAGAAACTTTCGTAAAGTACTTTGAGTAGATAAGCAAGAGGTTAGTATTCAGGCCATACTTTTTACAAGCCTTGAGCATTTCCTGATTGATGGTTAGGGTACTTTTTATACTGCTGGTGCTGATCCCTCCATTTCTCATTCTGACCAATACCTCCGGTAAATAAGCCGAAGCGACTTTCTCTCTGTACAGGATTCTCACCATTAGGTCAAAATCTGCACAAATTCTATAACTCATATCAAATCCACCAAACTCTTCATAAAGAGACTTACGTACAAAAAAGGTAGGATGAGGAGGCATCAGTCCTTTCCTGAATTTATTGATATGAAAATCCTGAGCTGGATAATAACGAGTGATTTGATCAGTATTGTCAGCTTCTACATATACGAGATCTCCATACACCGTACCGATCTTTTCATCCTGAAAGGCTCCCATTACATGAGAAATGACGGATATATGTTCATACAAATCATCCGCATGTAAAAACCCTACTACTTCACCAGAGGCCATATTTATCCCCTTATTCATGGCATCATACAATCCTTCGTCTGCTTCGCTAATCCATTTGCTTATTCTATTCTCATATTTCTTGATAATCTTCAGCGTACCATCAGATGAACCTCCATCTATGATGATATACTCTATATTTGGGTAGTCCTGCTTGAGAACAGACTGAATACAGTCTTCCAGAAATGCTTCAGCCTCAAAACAAACAGTTACAAGGGATATTTTGTCGTTTTCCATGTAATTGCACTACCTTTTTCTGCTAAATGAATATACGATGCCAGCTCTGAACTGTAGAGAATAATCATAATAATCTTCTCTTAAGGCTCCTGGAATATTTACGGCCAATTCTCCGGTATCGTAGGAGAGGACAGGCAGAATTTCCAGTCGCCAATTAGCATCCAGCATGACCCCAAATCCGGCTGCTCCCTGTATATACATGAGATTTCCCTTTTTAAAGAGTTTGAATTCTGCACTGCTACGCTCATAAAAAGTTTCTGCATATCGTTCCCATCCGCCCCCAGCCTGTATAGGGAAATAAAATCTGCCTATGGAAGGTTGAAACCTTATAATAGGTCCTATTCTGGTTTGGTGTATCCAGAACTTGGCATCTGCCTGATGTCTGGTATACTGATGTTGGTTATCTAATTGGAGGCCAAGTCTCCACTGAGATCCTAACTTTACTCCCGCAGCTAATGATACTACCCCACTTAATGTTCTGGGCGTATAATTCCCATAGGTGGACTGAGCCTGATTCAAGCCATTTCTTCCTGCCTCCCGGTACTGGAGAGAAATATGGCCCTGGGTCCACAAAACCCCTTCCTGTGCTTGTGAGTACATAAGTATTCCTGTTAGCAGGATACTTAACAGAACTTCCTTCCTCCACCTAAATCCCATAACTATCTATAATTGGTAGAATTTGGCTCAACCATACTTTGTATCCATCCTCCATGAGATGAATTCCATCCTGAGTATATCTATTTATGAGTATGCCCTGAGGGGCCAGGAGTTCATTCAGATCTACAAATTGAAGCTCTCTTTCATCAGCCAGGACCTTTAGCTGCTCATTTAGGGTCTGGATCTGAAGATTTCTATTCTCGTGATCTACCACTTCTGCCGAAACAAATAATACTGATTGGAGCACTACTTCTATGTTTCTGGACGCCATTCCTTCCAGGATCAATTCGATGTTATCAGTTACTTGACTAATAGGTATACCTCCTGCAATGTCATTAGCCCCAATCATGAGGAAACAAAGTGAAATTTCAGGAGGCCAGAGTTCCCTGTCGAACCTATTTAGGGTACTTTTAGAAGAAGCTCCTCCTATGCCTTCATTTCTGATATCCGCTCTTCCAGTCCATAGATTCCAATGGCCTCCAGCAGTTATAGAATCTCCCAACATCAGAATTCTGGTAGGTATGGGGGCGTCAACCTTTAGGCTACATCCATACGGAAGAATAGTCAATAATAGTAATAGGGATACTTTCCCGAGTAAAAATCTCATACAGGTAGATCGTACTTTTGCGTGTGTAAGATAGGGGCTCAGGGTGGTCTATTTTTTGAACTATCTCTAAATCGTTACTTTCTCCGTAGGGACAGGTAAAATACCTTCCTATTAAATACATAAAACTAGGCTATCACTCTCTCCCTCACCTTCTCTGCCGGATTACCCCTATATATCTGATAGGCTTCCAGCTCTCCCGTGGCTATAGAACCCACAGATAAAACAGCATGCGTTCTTGCCAATACTCCTGGACAGACTACTGCCTGAGCACCTATCCAAACGCCATCCTCCAGCTCAATCTCTCTTGTCATCAAATCAAAGGTGGGCTTACTATAATCATGATTCCCTGTTAACAGCATGGCACCTTGTGAAAGGCAAACATGCTTCCCTAGCTTTACAGGAACAAGGTTGTCAATCCAAACTCTCTCCCCTATCCAACTATGCTCCCCCACTTCCAATAACCAGGGATATTTAATACTAACCCCAGGTTTAATGATTACCCCTCTTCCAATCTTAGCCCCAAAAATCCGTAGCAGCCCCCTCTTTATACCATAGAATACTACCAAAGAATTTTTGAAGAAAAAAATATTACATACATACCAAAGAAGAGCTTTTAGAGTAGAAGCCTTAATACTGAAATCCGAGTTGTCATATGTAGAAAGATCAACCTGATTCATTCTTTGAAAATAAGGATTTATAGGCTTCCAGATACTTTTTTTTATCTGCTATCTTTTCTGCTAACCTCCTGGCTCCCTTTGTCCATAATAGATACTCCTCAGCATCCATATTGGCAATTTCTTCTATTTGTTTTACCCACCTACCCTCTTCAAAAGGAAGGTCCCATCCTGCTTGTTTACTTACCAACTCTCTCCAGGTAGGTGTCCGATCACTGATTAAGACTGGCACCCCCATGGAAAGGGATTCAAAAATAGAGTGCCCAAAATTCTCCCCAAAGGTGGGAAGCACAAAAACATGAATTCCGCTCAGTTTTTCAGCTACCTGCTCAGGGGTAATTTTGCCGTGGTAGGTCACTTCAATATGCTCAGGTAA
The DNA here is from genome assembly GCA_039184535.1 of Bacteroidota bacterium. Lineage (GTDB taxonomy): Bacteria > Bacteroidota > Bacteroidia > J057 > J057 > JBCBKZ01. The sequence continues at coordinate 4,828 of JBCDBC010000375.1, forward strand.
GTCTGGAATAACTTTCAGACACTTTTCCCAATACTTTTCATCCTCCATAGGACCCCATAAATCCAGGGACACTTCTACCTGTACATGCTTGAAAGCCTCCAGTAAAAACAGCAGATTCTTAACGGGGGAAATTCTCGCAATAGACCCTAATTTCAACTTACTCCCTTTTTGGTGGGCTACTCCATTTCTCTCTGGAGGGAGTAAGGTAAGATTAGGGATTACTACCCTACGTACATCTCCTCCCATATAACGCATGACATCTTTCTCTTCCTCCTCATTTGTCGCGTGGAAAATAATGCGATCCGGTAAGCCTACCCACTTCAGTAACCTGATAAAAATGAGTTTCCTGATTCTTTTGTATTGGATAGCTCCTTTTTGTAGCATCCCTCTGGGTGCCCAGACAAGTTGACTGGAAAAGGCTTTTCTGAAGAACAGCCATAAAGGCAGTATAGTATATTTAATGGAAAACATACTGTTTAGGTAAAGGAAGTCAGGACCAATTTCATCCACTTCTTTCCTAATGTTCTCCAGGGTCATCCAGTCTGGGCTGGCATAGAGTACCTTTACCTCATCTCTCCAATTTACCCATGCATTTGAGACAATACCCTGATAAGCCTTATCATCTCCTAAATCTCTATCGCTGGTAAAAACATATATTTCCAGACAGCTGGCCATAGAA
>JBCDBC010000376.1:0-5501 GCA_039184535.1 Bacteroidota bacterium
ATAGGCTATGCTGATGTAGAAGCCAATTTTCCACCATGGAGGCAGATTATTATCCAGCTCACGAATTCCATCATAGTCATGCCCCATGTCTATATCAGCTTCTCTCTCTATGGGTACTGCATCAGTAAGTTTTTGCTTGATGACAGCCCAACTAAACTTGGATGGTTTCTCTTCCACCTCTACTTTTTCTGCTACCTCCACTTCAGTGGCAGCTACTATCTCTTTTTTCTTCATTACCAATACCCAAATAGTAGCTGTAAGCACCAGACAGGCAAAAGCAATAACCAGGGTAGAAATCATCAGGAACCAGACTACACTATCATTAGTAGGTGCTGTCCCTTCTGCAGCTTGGGCCAGTAAACTCCCTCCAGACAGAAAGAACATCATCAACATCAACTTTGGTAAAAAACTGTGTGTTTTCATGATCGTATTCTTTTTTCAGTTTGAGGGTAGTGAGAATAGGTTCGTACTTTCCTCTTCTTCTAGAGGTAATCCAGCCATCTTACTGACATGCCTTTTGTCCATCTTTACCACTCGTATCCCCAGTAGCAGAAAGAACACGAAGAAGATCAGAATGGCGATAACAGGAAATAGGCTTATATCATCTATGGATCTTAATACATCTTTATACATAGCTCTTATTTTTTTAAAAGAAGGGGAGTAGGGATTAGGCCCCACCCCCCGGAAGAATGGTTACTCAGACTTACTCGCTTTTATATCTGTACCCAGGCGCTGCAGATAGGCAATCATGGCTATGATTTCCGTATCGCTCTGGGCTTCGATTCCATCTTTTTTCAAGTTGATAGTTATCTCCTCTGCTTGTTTCATAAGGTCAACATTTGCTTGCTGGTCATAGCCTTCAGGATATGGCACACCAAGTAACTGCATGGTTCTGATCTTGGCAGCAGTGGTAGTGGTATCTAATTTATTGGTAATCATCCACTGGTAGGCCGGCATAATAGAACCAGGAGAAATACTTCTTGGAGCCAGCATATGGTTATAGTGCCAAGAGTCAGGATATTTCCCTCCTACTCTATGCAGGTCCGGACCAGTACGTTTAGATCCCCACTGGAAAGGATAATCGTAGATAAATTCTCCAGATTTCGAGTACTCTCCATAACGCTCAGTCTCAGATCTGAAAGGACGTATCATCTGTGAGTGGCAGGTATAACAACCTTCTTTTAGGTACACATCCCTCCCTTGAAGTTCTAGTGGCGTATAAGGCTGCACGGAAGCTATCTTGGGAATATTAGATTCTATCATGAAGGTGGGGACCATTTCTATAAGTCCGCCTATAGCTACTAGCACTAAGCTAAATACCAGCATTTGTACCGGACGTCTTTCAATCCATTTATGCCAGTACTCATTTTTGTGCTTTTCATACGTCTTGGAAAGTGGGGCGGCTTCTGCCTCTTCATTAGCTACAAAGCTTCCTGACCGGGCAGTCTTGATAAGATTATAGACCATTATAAATACCCCAGCCAGATACATGGCACCTCCTACTGCTCTTAGCATGTACATAGGGAGAATCTGCAAGACCGTTTCCAGGAAGTTAGGATAAGCCAGATAGCCTTCTTCTGTGAATTCTTTCCACATTAAGCTCTGGGTAAAACCAGCCCAATAAAGTGGAATACAGTACACAATGATTCCTAGCGTACCTATCCAAAAGTGAGAATTAGCCAGTTTGACCGAGTGAAGTTTAGTCTTCCACATACGTGGGATCAGCCAGTAGAGAACACCAAATGTTAGGAATCCATTCCATCCCAGGGCCCCTACGTGTACGTGTCCTATGGTCCAATCCGTATAGTGGCTAATGGCATTTACAGACTTGATTGAAAGGAGGGGTCCTTCAAAGGTAGCCATACCGTAAGCGGTAACAGCTACTACCAGGAATTTCAACACTGGATCCGTTCTAACCTTATCCCAAGCACCTCTCAGAGTCAAGAGACCGTTCAGCATCCCACCCCAGGAAGGGGCTATGAGCATAATAGAAAATACCGTTCCCAGAGACTGCGCCCAGTCTGGAAGAGAAGTATATAATAAGTGGTGAGGTCCCGCCCAAATATAAATGAAGATAAGTGCCCAGAAGTGAATGATGGAAAGTCTGTATGAGTATACAGGTCTATTTGCCGCCTTAGGCACAAAGTAGTACATCAGTCCCAGGTAGGGCGTGGTAAGGAAGAAAGCCACCGCATTGTGTCCATACCACCACTGAACCAGGGCATCCTGAACGCCAGAGAAAATAGGATAACTCTTGGTCAGGGTAACCGGTACTTCCAGGTTGTTCACTATGTGTAGCATGGCTACTGTGATCCAGGTGGCGAGGAAAAACCAAATAGCAACGTAGATGTGTCTTTCTCTTCTGTTGACAATGGTCATGATCATGTTTAGCCCAAACACTACCCAGATCAGCGTAATAGCAATGTCAATAGGCCATTCTAGCTCAGCATACTCCTTAGCAGATGAAATCCCCATAGGAAGGGTAACCAGTGCTGAAAGGATGATCAACTGCCAACCCCAAAAATGGACTTTACTGAGTCCATCACTCCACATCCTGCTCTTACAGAGCCTTTGAAGAGAATAATAGACCCCCATAAAAATCCCATTCCCCACAAAGGCAAATATTACTGCATTAGTGTGTAAGGGTCTGATACGACCAAAAGACAGGAAAGCGATCCCATCTGTTAATTCAGGGAGAACCATCTGAATGGCTATAATCAGCCCAACGGTCATTCCTGCAACTCCCCAGAATACGGTGGCAAAGGCGAAGTTTTTGACTGTGACATTGTCATACGCAAATTTTTCTAGCACACCGGCAGGAGCAGTACGTAAAGTGTTAGCATGTAAGCTCATAAATCAAGAGGTTATTGATTAGCCTGAGATGTTGGTCCATCAGCTACTTTGTCATCCTCAAACAGGATTCTGACAGAAGGAGAATAATCATCCTCATACTGCCCGCTTTTAACTGCCCATAAAAAGGACAGAAAGAATCCTATGGCTATAAGTAAGCTGAAACCAATTAGTACATATATGGCACTCATGAATTGTGCGATTAATTCGTTCCAGTAAACATAGAGGAATCTTGATATTCTATGGATGACCACTATCAGACCAGAGAGTGACTTTTCTCACCTTCTCCATTCAGGACTTTTCAAGTGAGTGGAAAGAAGCCCGAATCCAACTATACTCAGAGAGCTAACAGGCATTAAAATGGCCGCAATAAGGGGAGAGAGTAGACCTTGTACTGCTATGCTTAACCCTAGAAGATTGTAGCAGATAGAGATGACAAAAGCTATTTTCACCAGTGAGATACTTCCCTTAGCAAACTTCATCCAGGCAGCTAACTCCCTAAACTCTTTTCCTTCTAGAATGACATCACAAGCCGGAGAAAAGTGTAGGTTATTATCAGATATAGCCATTCCTACATCTGCAATTTTCAGGGCCCCAGCATCATTCAGTCCATCTCCTATCATCAGGGCCTTATTCCCTTCTTGCTGTAGTTTCTGGATGTACAGCAGTTTTTCTTCCGGGCTTTGCTGAAATAGCAAGGGCGTTTCTTCACCAAATAGGGTACGCAACCTCCCTTTTTCTCCCTGGTGATCACCTGAAATCAATGAGTGAGAATAATTACCCAAGTCTAAAATAACTTCTTTAAGTCCTTCACGATAGGCATTCCCCAGGATAAAATACCCTTTTATGTGATGGTCAATACTTACGAAGGCGTGGGGTTGTAGGAGGGCCTGTTCCCTATTCAGATTGACAAATTCTGCATTCCCTATCCTGACTTCTTCCCCATGAATTCTAGCTGCTAATCCTTTCCCCTTTACGGATTCAAAATCTGTCACTTCATGGATCTTTGGCTGTTTATTCTCCAGAAAATGCTTGATAGAAGCACTTATGGGATGGGTAGAGTGCTGAACCAGACTGTAGACAGAAGAGATGTCAGCTTCACTCAGTTCATCTCCTTCCCAGCTTACCTGCTGAAGATGGGCATAAGTAATGGTTCCCGTTTTATCAAATACGATATGGTCTACCTTGGCCATCTCCTCTATTACTCTCCCATCTTTCACATACACACCTGCCATACTCATGATTCTCATGGCATTTCCCAAAATGATGGGGGAAGCCAGTGCCAGTGCACATGGACATGCTACGATCAAGACTGAGGTGAATACGTGAGCCGCTCTGGAAGGGTCCAGCCATAACCATACAGCCCCAGCCACAAGGGAAATGGTGATAATAGCCAGGGTAAAGTACTCCCCATATTTATTGGCTAATTCTCCTAAAGAATCTTCCTTCTCTTTCTGAAAAGAGTCATGATTCCATAATTGAGTGAGGTAGCTTTGAGAGGGCTTCTTGATAAGCCGTATTTTTATGCTGGCTCCTGTCTGCTTCCCTCCGGCAAATACTTTTTCCCCTTTCTCTATGCTTACAGGCGCAGCTTCTCCATTCACAAAACTATAGTCTATGTAGGCATTGGGAGAAAGTAGCATCCCATCCCCAGGGATGATTCCTTCATGGGGGATCAGGAGAACATCTTTTTCCTCAAGCTTATGGATAGGGACTGTTTCTATCTGATTTTCTTTCAGAACACTAGCTCCTAATGGAAAGAATGATTTATAGTCTCTATCAAAGGAGATAGAATCATAGGTTCTTTGCTGGAACCACCTCCCGATCAGTAGTAAAAAGACCAGCCCTCCCAGGGAATCCATATAACCAGCTCCAGTCTGGGAGATAATTTCGAAGGCAGACCGGCCGAAGAGTGCCAGTATCCCCATAACAATGGGTACATCAATGGTTAGCTTTTTATGCTGCAATCCCTGAATGGCAGACCTAAAGAAGGGATAGGCAGAGTACAGTAGCACTGGCAGTCCAAACAAGAGATTCAGCCAGGGAAAAAAGCGACTAAACTCTCCCCCTTCAAAGGCAGTAAGCCCCAAATACTCAGGAAAACTCAGCAGCATAATATTTCCGGCACAGAAACCGGCCAGCCCCAGACGATATAATAATTCCTTATTATGCTTGGGGGTAGTGGACTGATTACCCAAATTAATGGCTGGTTCATAGCCTATGGATGCCAGTAAGCCTACTAGCTCCTTTAACTGGATGAGAGAAGGATCATAAGAAATAGAAAGCTCTTTTCTTAAGAATTGTACACGGGAGAAATTAATGCCGGGACCTAGCTTATATAAATTCTCCAGTAACCAAATACAGGAAGCACAGTGTATTTGAGGAATGTGGAATTGTATCCGAACTTCTTTCTCGCTTACAAAATCCGCTAAGTAGTCCAGAATTTCTGGGCTATCCAGATAGGTATACTTCTCCAGAGAGGCAGGGATTTTCAGTTGTAAACCGGGTTGCTCTTCCAGTTCATAATAGGTGCACAGGTCATGTGCATTCAAAATCTCCTTCGTCGAAGAACCCGTCTCCGTCGTCATCACCGAGATCGGTCCCCGGGGTTTGAACCCCGTCGGGCAGCGAGCGTTGCTGCACGGCCACTG
>JBCDBC010000377.1:0-5494 GCA_039184535.1 Bacteroidota bacterium
AACTTGGGTGAATATGAATTGAATCTGGGCGAGTTTCCCTATTGAGCGTGAAAAAAGATAGCTATTTAAAACGGCTGGAGGTACAATCAAGACTAAGAGCTACGCTTGATTGTTTGTTAGGGGTATAGCATAAATGTAATAAGTTTTTCCCACAATGGAAATGCTTTATAATATGAATAAATTAAAAAATGGGAATCTACCTTTAGGTAAATTCCCATTTTTTGAATAGCATTCAATTTTATTTCTCTATAATCAATTTTGTACTTTCCACCCTCTGGTCGCTTCGTGCTTTCAGGATGTATATGCCTGCTGGTAGTTGCCGAACATCAAGCTTTTTATACCTTACACCTGTTGCAAGCTGGTCCTCCAATACGAGTCGACCAGTTTGATCGTATAGTATGATATCTGTCTCAGCATACCAGTCCTTAGGTAGACTGAAGGTAGTGGTCTCATCAGCGGGATTGGGAAATGATTTTATAAAGTAATTGTCGGAAAAAGCGCCTTTGTTAGACCTTCCAATTACTTCAAACGCTATACTCAAGGCCTCTCCTGGTTGACCTACTGCTCCTTTGAGGTCATAAGGAGTAGCTGTGAGAGTATATTTACCATTTGAGGGGCGCCATTCTTTGAAGTTTCCTTTATTATCTCCCAGCATAGCCCATGGCTTGACATTTTCTGTGCGTGTAAAATTGGCCTTGCCTTCCAAGCTAAATTGGACAGATTTTGCTTCTCCCTCTGTTTTTGCCTCTATATTTATGGGGTTTTTCAATTCTCTCCAGTCTATGATATCTCCATTATTTAGTCCTCCTATAGGCTGGTCCGTTACTGCATCTATTAAAACGAATTGAGTCACCCTAAAGGTAGGGAGATCCTGAAATTCTGATACGCCAATGTCTATGTTTGACCCTACCTTTCGGCTTTCACCATAAAAGTCAGTAGGGGTACTAGCAGCAGAGTTTAGGCCTACATTGATGGCGGGACTATTTTCTGCCAGTTGAAAGCTTCCTGGAGTGAATACTGGATCTACATCCAGATTACCTTTACCTTCCCATCCACCCTGAAAAATAGAATAAGTGATGCTAATGTCATTCGGATTTCCGTCTACGGGGAACTTCATGAAGTCTGGATCTCCGTTAGGATTTCCCTGGTCTCCATTTCTGAGAAAGATCGAATTGATAACCTCAGTTTTCCCGAGAATAGCTAGGGCTGCTCCTTCTCCTTCATCTACGGAATTTTCTATGAAGTTACTGTTGACTATGCGTAACTTTTTCCCATCTTCTGAGAAGAAATAAATGGCTCCACCGCCAATGGTCTCCGCAAAGTTGGAAATAAGTAAACAATTCTCCATGCTGAGTCCGGCCCCTATGACTGCGACAGCTCCTCCTGCATCAAATACGGAATTTCTGTAGAAATAGGAATTGGTGATTCGGACCTGCTGATTTCCCTCTATCATGATGGCACCACCATCATACTCGGCAAAATTTTCTTCAAATAAGCATCTATCTATGCTAGGGGAAGCACCTGCCAGATATAGTCCTCCGCCTACTCCTGACCTTACTGAACGATTAGCAATAAACCCACAACCAAATAGGATGGGATTACAGACCTCACCACCCTTGGCGCTCAGCAACATACCTGCCCCAGAATCACCGGAAAGTACATTGTCAGACTGCCCCTGAAAATCTGAAGCGCCATCTCTGATCACCAAACCTGAAATAGTAGTGGTAGAGTCTATATTATTTCCAATGACCACATGAAATGATTTAAAAGGCGCTATGCCTTGATCTCCACTAAGGATGGTGAGGTTCTGGTCCACCTTACGCTCTTCTAGTTCTGTTTCTGTCCCTGAGAATCCTCCATAGAGAGAAACGCCATTCACAAGGTGGAAAGAGCTGTTTCTATCCAGCCCTCGGGTAGGGACATAGGTTCCTTCTGCTATCCATATCTCTTCCACGCCTCCACATGTACGTGCAAAGGTTAAGGCTTCCTGTAAGTCTGTAAAAGCATTGGTCCAGGAACTGCCGTCTGTGGTGCCTGTAGCATCCTGATCCACATAGAGTCTGTTACCGGATGGGAGGCAGAGGCTTTCACTTAGCTCATAGGCTCCCATATCTACAGCCTCTCCTTGTATCCTGCTTTGACCTATGAAGTCAGTTTCTGAAGAGGAAAGAGAACTTAAGCCTGCATCTACAGCAGGACTACTAGCCGTTAACCCAAAGTTATGGTCTTCAGGTAGGAGAAATTGTGGGTCGGTATTAAGGTTGCCTGGGCCTACATATCCCCCCTGTATGACAGAATATTTTATAGAAAGCAGGTCATTACCTACCACTGGCTGTGTTCCTGGATTTTGCCAGATGATGCTGTTTACAATCTCTCCTTCCCCATTGATTTTGATCCCACTTCCTTCTTCACTGTCGGTATATAGACGATTTTGATATACCACTATGTTCTCTGCTGAAAGTTGGTTCTTGTTACCTGTGTAGATTCCCCCTCCTTGTTTGGCTTTGTTTGTCAAGAAAAGGCTGTTGTCAATCTTGACAGACTTTCCGAAGGCGGCTAGGGCTCCTCCTTCTTCTTCCAGACTGACGTTAGTATAAAAGAGTGAACCCGAAATCTGGACATCACTTGCATTTCCCTTTACACAAACAGCTCCTCCATCCCCTTTACATACATTCTCAAAGAATACACAGTCCTGAAAACTGGCAGTAGAGTTGAATAAGTAGATGGCTCCTCCATCTCCTTTGGGGCTGCTGTTTTCATAAAAAGTACAGTTGCGAATGGTAGGTCCTTTCTCTGCCCCTACATCTGTTCTTAGGAGATAAATAGCAGAACCGTGACGGTCGTTTCCGGATCCAGAAGCCTTCCCTCCTCTAAAGTACACTCCATCTATGAGGGAGCTTGCATTCACATTTATGCCCGTAAGAATATGATGTACATTGGGGTCAAAGTTCCTGAGAATTACCTTGTAACGGTTCCAATCTCTCTGGGGAAGGGATTTCTCATTTCCAGAGAATCCTCCATAGAGTTGAACATCTTCTACTAAGGTAAAAGAGGTGCCCAGGGAAAAATACGTGCCTTCAGCCACCCAGATTTGGGTAATTCCCTCTACAGACTGAGCCTGTAGAAGAGCTGTATGTAGGGTATTGTAAGCGTCATTCCAGGAAGTTCCGTCATTACTGCCTGTAGCGTTTTGGGAAACATACAATATGGTGGTTTCTGTGCCTTTGTAACCGAGGGCAGAATAGGGAAATAGAAATGAATTAATAAATAGGAGACTGACAAGGTAGGACAAGAGCGTTTGGGTAGAAGTATGAATAGGTTTCATGATGAATGTAAGTGCATTTTGTGTAAGAAGAGTCCTTAATGTTAACTAAGGCTACTTAAGGGACGGACGGCCTGAAGCAAGGAAGAGGGAGGTGTGAAGTACTTTAAAGGGCAAATGGTGCTTGGTAGGAAATTATTTCTTCACCTGAAATGTAGGGAGAATCTCTTGATTGGGAGGTATGATGAAAGTTAATTTCATATTCTGTCTTTTCAGAAAGGGAGAATAGGAGGCAAATGAAAAGAGGAAGCCCTTGGCCTGAAAATAAGAAGGGGCCATCTTTTTAGACGGCCCCTTTTATTGATGATAAGAGATATTAAAAACTACTTGGTAATCACCAATCTTAGGGTCTCAACCTGCTTGCCAGAAACTGCGTGCAGCATATATACGCCATCAAAGAGTTGAGGAAGCTGGATTTGGGTTTCAATTTTCGGATTCTGGAATGTTCCTGCCCAGACTACATTCCCCATCTTATCAGTGATTCTTACAGAAGCAGGACTCGCCCAGCTTTCAGGGAGTTTCAGTGAGAATTCACCATTATTGGGGTTAGGATAGGCTGACATCTTTTCAACTTCTTCACTGAAGGAAGGAGCTACTCCTACTATCTGGAATCCAACATCATAGGATTCTCCTGCTTCTCCAGAACCATTTTCATCACTATAAGGCGTTACAGAAAGTTTATATTCTCCATTGAAGAGGAAGCCTGGATTCAGTTTTCCCTCCTCATCTCCAACCAGTGCCCAAAGTTTAGCATTTTCAGTATTTTTCAAGCTTAATGCTCCTCTTAGTTCAAAGACTACGCTTTGGATATCATTTCCTTCACTCTTAGCTACTACATTGATGGGCGGAAGAGGATTAGGCAGTTGGATGGTTTCTCCATCACGAATTTCTGTAATCTCTTCCTGCGTTAAGGCATTCATCAAAATAAGTCCGGTGATCAGGTTACTAGAACCAAAGCCTAGTTGGGTTTCATAAGCTCCTCTATCTACTGTATTACCTACTATTCTGAAGTTTCCGTCCAGATCACGGGTACCAATGACGGCAGAGTTTAATCCAGAATTACTTGCAGGGCTTCCGTTTCCTAACCTATAGTTGCCAGATCCAGTGTTTATGAATAAAGGGTCTACATCCAGGTTACCAACACCTGGCCATCCAAATTCCATGATGGAATAGGTAACGGTCAAGCCAAAGTTAGGATCAAATAAGTATGACTGAGCTGGCGGTAGATTAGGATCCTCATCACCTCCATTATCCCAGAAAATACTGTTAATAATAAAACCACTTGCATTTTGGCCTGCTACTATAGCACCTGAGAAAGGAGCACTATTGTTAGCGAAGGTAGAATTGGTAATTCTCAAAGGATCATTACTAGCTGAGATAGCACCTCCATCTATATTCGCAAAATTGGAATAGAATAAGCTGTTATCAATGTTCAAAATTGAACCTATGGAAAGAATGGCTCCTCCACTGGCATCATCTGCTAGGTTATTCCTAAACAGGCAGCGTGAGAATATGTGGTAGCTATCTCTTGTGAGCACTGCTCCTGCAGATTCCTCTCCATAGTTTCCGGCGAATTCTACATTAGTGAAAGAAACATGAGCAAATTCTGAAAATACTGCTCCACCTGAGCTTGAGTAGGAAGAGTTATTGGTGAACAAACAGTTTTGTACACTCATGCTTGCAGAGTCTAGCTGAGTTCCTATTACGGCTAGGCCGGATCCACTTTCCTGAATACTTGGAATGTTACCTTCCACAAATCCATCCTGAATGATGAATCCATCTACATGACAATTCTGGATACCTTCAGCAGTCAATATATGGTAGGCATTGGGTTCTGTTAGGAAAACATCTCCATCCTGGTCGAGGTCCCCACTCAGGATGGTAGGGAAAAGAACCCAGTTACGTTGGTTACGCTCAGTTTCTATACCCTGGAAGCCACCGTAGAGTCCCAGGTCACTCAGCAGATTAAATGTAGCTGACTGATCCAGGGACTGACTGGGTAGGTACGTCCCCTGGGCTACCCAAATCTCCTGAACTGGACATACTGCTGCCAGGTTAAGGGCATACTGAAGGTCCGTGAAGGCATCACTCCATGACAGGCCATTATTCATTCCAGTAGCAGTAATGTCTACGAAAATGATCCCTTTTTCTGGACAAGGTGTTTGATCAGCA
>JBCDBC010000378.1:0-5478 GCA_039184535.1 Bacteroidota bacterium
GGAGTCCACCATTAATAGGCATGGTATACACCTCCAGTGGACCTTCATAACTGGCTGAGTAGGCTACCGTCTGCCCATCTGGAGAAATACTAGGATAAATCTCTTCTTCCTGATGGGTAGTAAGTCGTATGGCAAGCCCACCCTCAAGGGGTACTTTCCAAAGATCACCTTCAGCAGTAAATACGATGGTATTCTCGTGTAATTCCGGGAAGCGATAGTAGCCTTCAAATCCTTGAGATTGAAGTGGCTGGGTATTCATCATTAAGCAAAGAATTAAAAGCAGAGGAATAAGTACGTGACATTGAGCAAGTCGGTTCATGCTGTTTGAGTTTTGGGTTTGGTTGACGTTTTCGATGTTAAACCAGATAAACTGGCTTCTCAAAGCTTTCTCAAATAAAAGCATTTATTCTAAGGAGAAGTTGAGGCGAAAGAAGATTTCTGTTTATTACCCAATCTTTAAGAAGGACATGGGTTTTTCGAAATTAGGTAACAATAAAGATTTCTCTCTTCCCCTATTCCTGAAAATCCCTATCTTCCGACTTATTAAGCTACTACTATATGAAAAAAAATATCGGCGTTCTCGTGTTCGTCAGTGCTGTCGCCTCTTTGGGCGGCTTCCTTTTTGGGTATGACACTGGCGTCATCAATGGTACACAATTCTACTTTAGCAAGTATTTTGACCTGGATGCAGTCACCAAAGGATGGGTGGTAGGCAGCGCCCTACTGGGTTGTTTTGCTGGAGCTATTCTCGCAGGTCCTCTCAGCAAGAAATTTGGAAGGAAGACCTCCATGATCCTTTCTGCTGTCCTGTTTACCCTTTCTGCCTGGGGATCCGGTTTACCCTCTATTGTCCCTGAAACCATTCCCATGCTGGTCTTTTTCAGGATAGTGGGGGGCCTTGGGATAGGCATAGCCTCCATGAATGCGCCCATGTACATTGCTGAGCTTTCACCGGCCAATATTAGGGGAAAGATGGTAACTATTTACCAGATGGCCATTGTATTAGGATTCTTCATCGTATTCTTGACTACCTATTTCATAGGAGCCGGTCAATCAGAAGAATACAACCTAAATACTGGCTGGCGCTGGATGTTCTGGTCAGAACTGGTCCCCTGTCTTGCCTTCTTCTTACTGTTGTTCTTTGTGCCCAGAAGCCCCAGATGGCTGGCGCTGGCAGGAAGAGAGGCAGAAGCCAAGAGCGTATTAACCAGACTCCATGGGGAAGAATATGCGGAAAAAGAGTATCAGGAAATCCAGACTTCTCTTCAGCAGGAGAGTAGAAATCTGGGCATAGGAGATATTCTGAAGAAAGCCGTATTGCCTATCGTACTTATAGGCTCTGTGCTTTCCTTCCTTCAGCAGTTTACCGGCATTAATGCCGTACTCTATTATGGAGCTGACATATTCGAAAAGGCCCTGGGATTTGGGCAGGAAGACGTCCTGGCTCAGCAGATCCTCCTGGCAGGCACGAATGTAGCCTTCACCGTATTGGCTATGCTAACAGTAGATAACTGGGGTCGTAAACCCCTTGTGATTGCAGGATCTGTGGGGATGATTGTAGGCTTCCTATTATTAGGAACTACCATCATGACTGACAGTGTGGGCATTCTGTCTTTGATAGGCATTCTGACTTTCATAGGTTCATTTGCCATGTCTATGGGACCTATCGTTTGGGTAATTCTCTCGGAGATGTTCCCCAATTCTATCAGGTCTATCAGCATGTCTATAGCGGTGGCCGTTCAGTGGGGTGCTAACTACCTGGTCTCTCAGAGCTTTCCGGTAGTGGTAGAGAGTGATATGAATGTGAATGGAGTATGGAATGGATCTCTTCCTTATTTCATCTTCATGCTCTTCATAGCCATCACCATCGTATTTACGATCAAATACATACCTGAAACCAAGGGTAAAACCCTGGAAGAAATTGAAAAGATCTGGTCTGATAAGTATGGAACTGTGTAGATATTTAAGATGAGGAATACTTATCCATAAGTTTTCCGGCATATACCTGCGTCCAATCCAGGGCAGTAGGTAGCCCCTCCTCATCCAGCCTGATCAACTCATACACGATTTTACTTCTGGTCATTTGGGTCCCCAACATGGCCGGAAGTTTCTCTTTTAAGTATTCCGCATACCAATGGGGCCATTCCGGGTCATCTCCATCTGTATCTAGAAAGGCCTGATGATGGGCTTTACCTGTTTCCAGGAAGAGTTCAGCCAGTTTTTGCTTTTTCTGTAAATCCATGAGTAGATAATGGGTGTACAAGTATTCCTAACGTAGGGCTTTTAGTTGAGTTTCACTAGTGAACACAATTCATAATCGTCAAAACCAACTATAGGTAATGTAAAATATAACTCATAATAATCATTTGAATAATTCGATATAACTATATATTCCTCCATAATTTCTATTTACATGAATTAGTTTTTGCTCTCCTCATCCAGGTTGACCCACCATTCCCATTATGCAATGCTTAAATCTCAAACACGATAACCAACATGGCTGAAAACGAAATTATTGAATCGAGGGAAGAAAAGGTTTTTGAAGTCTGGGATAATTCCAGACGAGCAAAAGCAGTAATCATAGTATTTTGGATATTCATAGGCTCTTCAATTTTCATCTTGGTTTCTACCTATGCGGAACTAGGTTTACTGAATAAAATAGCGGCAGATGAATACATTGAAGATGGAGCCATTCTTGCTAGCGAAGATAGACTAGGATTGGCATCTCTAGTACATCTCATAGTTTTTATAGCTAGCGTGGTTGTTTTTCTTCAATGGTTCAGAAGAGCCTATGGAAATCTGGAGCGTTCTGGTGTACCCTATGTAGCTCATAGAGAAAATATGACCATCTGGGCCTGGATCATTCCAATTGTTTTTCTATATAGGCCCCTCCATATGATGAACGAGATTTGGAAGGAAACCCAGGAAAGAATACGCACATTTGATCAACTTTTCGTAATCAGAAATATTAAAACAGTAATAGGTATTTGGTGGGCTCTCCACATATTATCACATGTAATTGGGCAATTTGAATTCAGGCAGATGATGAACGAGTATCCAAGTACTGCTGAGCTTATTTCTGCAGCACAATTTTCACTTGTTTCATCTGGCGTAGAATTAATCGAGGCTCTCATGGTCATACTAATTGTGAGTCAGGTTGCCAAAATGGAAAGCAAACTGGCAGAAGAGATTGTGAAGTCAGGAGGGAATCTGATTGAAAAGTGATTGAAAGTCTCAATAACGTCACACTTAATCCATAACAAATACTTCTGAGGGAGATTCTTCTTTATCAAGATGGATCTCTCTTTTTAATTGGTAATACCGACGAACCGTCAAATATCCCGACAGACAGCATTCAGCCTGTTTATCGAGGCTTCATTCCCTTTATCGACCCACTCATGAACTTTTCCTCATATGCATGCATCTTGGGAACATAGACAGAAAGTCTTTATGTTGTACCAAGATTAGATTTGAATTATGAACTTCTACACCTTTCTCGTCAGCCTTATTATTTGCCTTACCCTAAACTCTTGTCACGTAGGTAGGTTTTTTGTTTGGAATTTTGCTGATACCAATGACAAAAAGAAATTTGCTTCTGTAGACCTTAAAGCGCCTGAAAGCACTTTCTACTTTAAAGAAGTAAATGCAGATCAGAATCCACTCAACTTACCTGAAACCTTAAAAGTAGACGGAGAAACTTTTTCCTTTAGCGAGGGATTGGTTGAAAGTAAAACGGTAGCTTTCCTCGTCATTAGAAATGACAGCTTATTATATGAGCAATACCTGGATGACTACACCCCCCAGACCATACACACTTCCTTCTCTGTGGCTAAATCGTTTGTCTCTGCCCTGGTAGGAATAGCCATTGAAGAGGGCCACATTAAATCGGTGGAAGAACCCATATCCCATTATTTGCCAGACTTACATCCGGACTTGAATGATACCATCACTATAGAAGATCTCCTGGACATGCGTTCAGGTATTACTTTTAATGAAGGTTACTACAATCCCTTTGGCCATGTGGCCAAATTCTATTATGGGACTAACTTGAGAAAGTACATCACTCAATTAAAGAGTGGACAAGCTCCCGATCAGAACTTCGACTATATCTCTTCCAACCCCCAGATGCTGGGATCCATTCTGGAGAATGCTACTGGAAAGCCGCTATATGAGTATATGCAGGAGAAGATTTGGATACCCCTGGAAATGGAGACTGACGCTACCTGGAGCATAGACAACAAAAAGAATAAGATGGTGAAAGCTTTCTGTTGCTTGAATGCTACGGCCAGAGACTTTGCCAAATTTGGAAGACTTTACCTGAACAAGGGGAACTGGAATGGGAAACAGATTGTCTCTGAAGAATGGGTTACCCAGTCTACCACTTTTGACAGGGTAAAAAATGGTTTTCAGTATTCTTACCAATGGTGGCATATGCCCTATTACCAGGCAAAAACTGATACCATGAAGTTACCAGAGATCTACGATACCGGCAGCTACACCAGCACTGATACCACAACTAAGGAGAAGGTAAAAAACACCTATGTGGTCTCCCCTACTTCTCCCTTTTTGGCAGAAGGAATTCTGGGGCAGTTTATCTACATAAATCCTGAGAAAAACCTCATCATCGTCAGGCTAGGGAAAAAATATGGTAAAACGCAGTGGGAGAGTAACTTCAGGACTATTGCCAAGATGAACTAAGATTTTCTGTGATTAATCATTAGCGGATGAATATCTTGTGCTCTTTACTACTACACATTCATGCTAGAATTAGTCAAAAGAGCACATACTTCCCTGGATCGTATAGCCATAAGAGATCCTAAGGGCGCTTATTCTTACGGCGAATTATTATCTGAATCTGAACAACTGGCTCATCTACTTCTTAACGGGAGAATATCCCTGGAAGAAGGAAGGATAGGCTTCATGGTAAGGCCGGGCTTCAATTATGTAAAGACCCAGTGGGCCATCTGGCGTGCAGGTGGGATTGCCGTACCTGTTTGTGTCAGTTATCCTCCGCCCTCTATTCAGTATGTGCTGGAAGATGCGCAGGTATCCCAGCTCATTGCAGAGGAAGAGTTCCTTTCAGTCCTGAGTCCGCTAAGCGAGCAAACAGGAATTCCTATTCTGGGCGAGAATGCACAGGTTGAGCAGTCGACTGGCCTACCAGAGGTTCCTTCCTCAGGCAGAGCCATGATTCTGTATACCAGCGGGACTACTGGCAAGCCTAAGGGGGTGGTCAGTACCCACACTGCCATTCAGGCCCAAATATCTACACTAGTAGAAGCCTGGGGTTGGGAAGCAGATGATCACATTCTGAACATTCTTCCCTTACACCATGTACACGGCATCATCAATGTGCTAAGCTGCGCACTTTGGTCGGGTGCCTGCTGTGAGTTCCTCCTTAAGTTTGAAACAGAGAAAGTCTTTGAGGTATTCAAGAAAGGGGACGTTAACCTCTTCATGGCAGTCCCTACCATCTAC
>JBCDBC010000379.1:0-5472 GCA_039184535.1 Bacteroidota bacterium
ATGGTAGGGAGGGCACCAGGATGGGCTATAGTAACGGCCGAGAGGTAGGTGTTAGGGGATTCTCCAAACTGAAACCCTTCTGGAGAGAACATCTTGCTGGCAGTAGCTAGTTGAATGTGCACTTCCAGCCCAATGACAGCCTGATACTTTTGACGTAGATCTACTTGGCTCATAAGCTAATCTATAAAAAAAAGCCTCTGAATAGAGGCTTCAAATATAAAGTCTATTTCGGTATGCCTAGAGGTGCATACGATCTTTTTTCTTCAGTAGGAGTTCTTCCTCTTCCTCATGGTCCGGATCTGGGACACAGCAATCCACCGGGCAGACAGCTGCACACTGTGGTTCCTCATGAAAGCCAATACATTCCGTGCACTTGGAAGGGACTATATAGTAAACCTCATCAGAGAGGGGATCTTGACTTTCCTGAGCATCTATGGCAGAACCATCAGCCAGAAGCACTTCTCCTGAAGCATCAGTCCCATCTGAGAATGCCCAATCCACCCCTGGTTCATAAATAGCGGTGTTTGGGCACTCAGGCTCACAAGCCCCGCAGTTTATGCACTCATCAGTTATCATTATCGCCATAATCCTGCAATATGATTTATTTTGTAAAAGTCAGCCAAAAATATGTTAATACTTAAACTAAACCAAGCATGCACTCCCAATGTTTGAAATGAAGAGTTCATAAAGCAGACTTCTGTTTTTCATATGTATCTGACTAAAAGAATAAAAGGACTGACCAGTCTACAGAACACTCTGTCTAAAAATAAAATTCCTGAGAAGGTGATGAAAGAAGCGATCAGGAGAAACCCCTGGTTTACCCCTTTTTACATAACTCACAGCCTATCAAGTATCCTTCCATGGCTAGCAGAAAACATTCTTACTACTTTTACATATGCTCATAGCAAAAAGGTTGAAAATCGTGATAGTAGGAAGGTAGGAATTATCATGGCTGGGAATCTCCCTTTTGTGGGCTTTCATGACCTTCTAATGGGAGTTCTCAGTAAAAATGAGCTGTATTTATCTTTTTCTCACCAGGATGAAATTCTCATGAAATGGCTGCTAGAAAGCTGGGTAGAGGCAGATCCTGACATAGAAAAGGTAATTTATAGCCTTCCTACAGAGGGTAAACTGGATTTTCTGCTAGCTACAGGAAGTGATAACACGGCAAGATATCTGAAGGACATCTATCAGGAAACTCCTAGACTGATCCGTCAAAACAGGTATTCTGTAGCCGTATTGGACGATTCTGTTACAGAAGGAGACTTAGAGGAGTTAGCAAAAGATATACTATTGTATAATGGGTTGGGGTGTAGAAATGTAAGTAATGTGATCTTTATGTCAGATTTTGACCTGGAGAGGTTGTTAAATAAGATCCGTTTGTACCCCCAGAAATTACTGAATTCATTATTTCTGGAGAAAATTCAATTTGAACGGGTAAGAATGAATATACTTGGCGAAAATTTCGCTGATGGGGGGAACTGCCTGATCAGATTCTCTGAAGACCTCAGATCTGTGCCTATGGGGCTCTTAAATGGGGTGGAAATAAGTGATCAAACTGCTCTAAATGACATTTTTAACGGAAATGTGAATAAAATTCAATGCATGGTTAATAAAGGCACGAAATTTGGAGACACACAGTGTCCAACCATTTCAGACTTTGCAGACGGAATTGACACGATGAAAATCCTTACAGAAGTGTAAGATTGGGGAAACTTTAAATATTAGTCGCACACTAAGTCGATATTTAATTTTTGTGTTGGAAAATTGGGCAAATGATACTTAATTTACATTGGAGAATATCCCAATTGTAATTTGGAAGATGGTATTTCGTTATCTAACTAGGTAGCATCATCCACTATCTCATAATTCCTAATGCCAAACATATAATATTTGATGCAGGATTCTACCATGAGACAACCGTTACGCGCCAACAAGAGACTGTTTGAAAAAGTACCTTGCCGGATCTCAGTGAGAGGAATCCTCTTTTTCCTTATTATACTCCCCTTATTAGGCGTTTCTCAGCATAGAGGTAGTTGGACCCCCGAAAGATATCACGGTATCCCCGAGAATGATAAGTTTGCAGTTTTCTTTGATGAGTTTGAAGATAACAGAAACAGATGGATTCTGGAGTCAAACTCCTTAAAAATGAAAATCAGGGATGGAGAATTCGTTTGTGAATCTCCCAAGCCTCTTACCTACCTTAAGAGAAGAACTATCCCCATGAATCACCACGGAAACTATGAAGTGGAGATTCGTATTAGATTTGAAAGTACATCCTCTAACAGCCTTACCGGATTAACATTTGGTAGAGATCTGAAGGGGAATGAATATAATTTCTACTTTACCCCTTCCGGGAGGTACAGAATTTCTCGCTATTATGAAGGGAAAGCACTCAACATTCAAAACTGGTCATACAGTAAGGAATTGATTGGACATGCTTACAATACCCTCACCGTTCGTAAGGTTTCTTCTAACTGGTTTTTCTTTATCAACCAAAAGTTGGTAGCTAAAACTCAATCTGATGAGCTATTTGGAAATGACTATGGCTTTACCATCGGAGGGAATACCGTAATAGAAGTTGATTACCTAAAACTGAATGAGGTGAGAGTGGCTGACACTTATGGACCTTCCATAGCTATGATCAGTCCCATTCCTGATAACGACATGAATGTTGTATTCAGGAGAGCTAAGGAAACCATTCAGTGTCGTGTTTCTGATTTCTCTGGTGTTTCTGAGGTAACCATTAATAATAAGCCGGTGAGAGTTTCTCCAGAAGGAATGGTTGAAGCCTACATAGGTCCACTAGCACCTGGAACGTATCCTATTACCATTACGGCTAAGGACGACTTCGGAAACCTGACCCATAAGAAACTGAATATTACTTACTATAAGCCTGCAGTTTCTCAGTATAGCCAGGAATACACACAAGACCACTTAACGGCTAAGACTTATGAAACGGCTGATGATATGCCCACCCGCTTTGGGAGCTATCAGTCGGCTTCCAGAACCAGAAAAGGTAAGAATTATCTCCTTCTTATTGGAGTGAACAGATACATGCACTGGAGCAGACTACACAATGCGGTTAAGGATTGTGGAGATCTATCTGACGTACTTACCGGTAAGTACCAGTTTGATAAGAACCTGGTATTCACCCTCTATAATGAGAAGGCCACTCGTGAAGCTATTTTGGAGACATTAGAGACGCTACAAGATAGAATCACTGAGGATGATAACCTTCTGATTTATTATGCAGGTCATGGTTTCTATGACAGTCAGGCCAATCTTGGATACTGGGTACCAGTAGACGCAAGACTCAACAAGATCGCGGATTTCATCAGAAATTCTACTATCCATGACTATCTGAAGACCATCAACTCTCGTCATACCTTTCTGATAGCAGATGCTTGTTATGCAGGTTCACTCTTCGCTCACACAAGAGGAGGAATTGTAGAGGAAGATAGCAGATCCAGATGGGCATTCACTTCCGGTGATATAGAGAAGGTTTGGGATGGGCAGCCTGGACAGAACAGTCCATTTGCTCGCTACCTGATTAAGTACCTGGAAAAGAACATGAGAAGTAAGCTAAGAGCTGATGTGCTGATTAAGGAAGTATCTAATACAGTAAGACGTAACACAGCTCAGGACCCGCAAGGAAGTTTCCTTAGAAACGTGGGACATGAGAATGGAGTCTTTGTTTTCAAAAGAAAGTATTAAAAGAAAGAACATATAAAGCTTAATGAGAGTCGACCAAGCGGTCGACTCTTTGCTTTTTTACCTTTTCCAGTAAAATCCTCGTAAAAAAACTGGATACCTTATGGAATTCTCTATAAGACGCTCTCTTTAGAGTAGTAACTGTTACATGCTTATCAAAAAGGATATTCAAACATGGGAGGATGAGAAGCTGGTTTCTCACTACCAGGCGGAAGGTGATCCGGCTTGTGTGGGAGAGCTGTTTCAGCGGTATACCCACCTGCTGTTCCTGACATGCATGAAGTACCTGAAAAATGAGGAGGAGAGTGAAGATGCCGTGATGAGCATATTTGAAAAGTTACTGGTGGATCTCAAGCGTTATGAGGTGAAGAAGTTTCGTTATTGGCTCCATACAGTTACCCGTAACCATTGTCTGATGCTACTGGAGAAACGCAAGCAGACGTTTAAGAAACAGACAGAGTTTCAACATTCTCACAAGCATCATAATGGAACTGATTCTTTGGGACTCATTTCAGAAGAAATCCTGACCAGAGAGAGTAACATAGAGGAGCTGGAACGTGCCCTGGAAAAGCTAGGTAAAGAACAGAAAGAGTGTATAACCTTATTTTATTTACAAAAAAAGAAGTACCAGGAAGTAGCAGACATCACAGGCTATAGCTTAAAACAAGTAAAAAGCTATATCCAAAATGGAAAGAGAAATCTGAAGAAACACCTGGATACGCTGAAAATACAAGAATGAGAAAGAAGCATCACATATTCTCTCTTCCATCTTTAGCCTTTATGAAGCGGATGCTAACTAAGGGCGAGGATGAGAAAGAACAACAAGAGTGGGCCAAGCACCTTCAGGATGACCCATTTCTGTCTGATGCTATGGAGGGGCTGGAACTCTTAAAAGACTCACCCACCCTTTCCAACAGACTCAAAAGCATAGACAGAAAAACCCAACAAAGACTGAGACAAGCTGGAAGAAGATCAGGCAGGGATATTTTCGGAGGAGGGAAAAAAATTCCCTTTACCTCCTGGCGATACATGACTGCTGCCGCAGCAGCCTTTGGTATCTTACTGGCCACAGTCTACATGTTCCAAATGTTAGCTCTCCAGGAAGAGGGAGAGACGCTGTTAGCAGAGACTGAGCAGGTACAGCAACTGGAGGAAGTAGTGCCTCCTTTCATGGATTCTACTAATGTATATAGAAGGGCGTTCGAGTTGGTACTTCCCCCAAAGGGCTTATTTGCCTTTGCCTCTCCCTCACCTGAGCCCTTTTCAGCTCCTAATGAAGGGAATGGACGGAATATTCTGGTAGTGAGTTCTTCTGAAGAGTTGGCTATGGCTTCCAGAGTAGACCTGGATGAAGAAGATCGTGTGAATGAAGTGATACCCGCACCTACGAATGTGTATCCATACCCTGTTCTGCTAGGAGAAATAGGAGATGAATCTCTGGAAGAGGCAGATCCTTCAGAGATGAAAACCTTTGCGCTCTCTGATCCAGCTGATCAGGAGGAAAGCAGAGACTTACCGCCTACGGGAGGGGTGATGCTTAGGCAAGAGGCTGAGTCTAGCTCTAAGGCTGAGGCAAAAAAAGGAAAGACAGGTCAGATGCTGGATGAGATGGTGAGAATGAAGGGAGACAGGAGTTATGGGAATGCATTTACAGAGCAGCAAGAGATTCAGTATGACAGACTTATGGGCGCATTAGAGGCCGCGCAGAAGACGAAGACGAGCAGCACGCCGATGAATAGGCCGCCGAGGACGGCGGGG
>JBCDBC010000380.1:0-5470 GCA_039184535.1 Bacteroidota bacterium
AGAAAGGAAGGAAGAAAAGGCCAAGAACAGATTCTTAATCCCTGGATTGGGAATAGCTGCAGCAGCAGTCCTGTTAGCCATTTTTACCTTCGTCTTTCTCATGCCGGATAACATAAAAATAGAGACCCTGGACTCTATTCACCTGGACTATCCTTTACCGGACCAGTCCATAGTTACCCTGAATGCAGCCAGTACCCTGGTACTAGATACAACTAACTGGAGTAGCAATAGAACCTTATTCCTGGAAGGAGAAGCTTTCTTTGATGTTACTGAGGGGAGTACATTTAGGGTAAATACTGATCAGGGAGAAGTAAAAGTATTAGGGACCAGTTTTAATGTCTTCCAGCGAGAAGACAGACTGAAGGTAGCTTGTTATACCGGAAAGGTAGAAGTGGCTCACCAAAAGCAGAAAGTCATTCTCAACCCTGAAGAGTATGCGTATCTGGACCTGAAAGGAACCCTCATCAAGGATTCTATCAGAAACAGAAACTCAAATGGATGGATGGATGATGTGTATTCCTTTAAGGATGAGCCTGTTTCAGAAGCCTTTAAAGAAATTGAAAGACAGTTTGGCGTAACAGTAGTCATTAATACTCCGGCTAAGGATTCTCTATACAGTGGCTTCTTTAGTGGAAGAAGTCTGAAAGACGCCTTGGAGAATGTATGTTATTCCATGAGCCTGGAGTATGATGTGGACCTTAAGTCTAAGATGGTTACCATAACTGAACTAGAACAGTAGGATTTCATGAGAGAGGTGTTACGTTTCTCCCTATTTGTCGGACTAATTTGTCTGGCCCTAATGACTCAGGGCCAGACTTCAAATAAGTTTGTCTTAACCATACATAGAGAAACAAATGCTCTCCAGATCGTAAATGATCTATCTGATGAATACGGGATTTCTTTCTCCTACCCTACTTCTGCTCTGGAAAGAGTTATCATTTCTCCCAAAACAGTCAAAGATTCCCAGCTAAAAGGCTTTCTCACCCGCTTATTTGACCAGACAGGCATCACTTTCCTGTTGAAAAAAGATCAAATTCTCCTTCAGGTAAGGGAAAATTACCAGGCACCCCCATCCTTTATTCAGATTAGTGGGGTGATCACTGATGAAGGAAGCGACCTCCCCCTTAGTCAGGTGGCCGTCTACCTTCCTGAGAAAAAAATAGGGACACTGACCAATGAAGTGGGAGTATTTACCTTAACCATTCCTGCTTTAGCTATGGGAGAAGAAGTCATCATTCGCTCTCTGGGATACCAAACGGTAACGAGAAGTATACAAAGGCTCAAAGCTGATCCTCAAATAGCCTTAAAAGGGAAACCTCTCAGTATAACCCCCATTTCCATAGAAGAACATGCTCCTCCCTTTATTCCCTCTAACCAGCTTAAAATGACTGAAAGAGGCATTCAACAAGCCTTGAGTCCTGGTCTTTTGGGGAGTGATATTCTCAGAAATATCCAGCGGCTACCTGGGATTTTCTCTGCCGATGATGCCTCCGCAGAAATCAGTATACGAGGAAGTGAAGGCAGTGAAACCCTCATCGTTCTGGACGGGATCCCTCTTTACCATGCTTCTCACTTTTATGGCATTTTTAGTGGGGTCAACAGCGATTACATCAATGAGATCGAACTTCACAAAAATACCCTTCCTATAGAATATGGAGGAAAAACAGGAGGGATGGTTTTACTGAGATCAGAAGAGGATGTGAAACGCTTTAGCGGTAAACTGGATATGAATACGCTAACTTCCTCTCTTCAGCTAGGATTCCCTCTGGGAAATAAGGCGGCCCTGGTACTGGGAGGAAGAACCACCTACCAGAATGCTGCCCAGTCTGCCCTGTTTCAGCAGTTTGGGGGAGCTAATACCTCCCTTAGCATTACAGATTTTCAGGAAGACAGCAGAAAGCGTTTAATCAATAATGAGCCGGTATATCAGTTCAATGACATCAATGCCAAGCTGATTCTCAAACCCTCAGATCAAACAGAACTTAGCTTCAATTACTTCCGGTCTCAGGATGATTTTGAAAACTCTTACAACCTTGAGTACCGCACCCGACTCAGAAATAGTCCTGAGAGGAATGTGGAAATTTTTGAGAACCTGGAAGGCTGGACCAATGAAGGGGCAGCCATTAACCTTAGTCTTAAGTTAAATCCAGACTGGAGCATTAATTCCAGAATATTTTTCACTTCCTATGAGAATGATTCAAGGATATTTTCCAGTCTGAGCCAAACCAGTATTTTCCAACAAAAGCTGGATATCTTCACAAATGAACGAAAAAACTCCATAGTAGATGTTGGTGGAAACGTGTCTTTCAGTTACCAAAGCGGACAGGATGATCTGCTTGAATTTGGATCTGGCATTACCCAACATGACAACCTCTACTTCTTCAAGACAGAATCAGACACTACCCTGAAAGGAGGCTTACTGGCCAATGAGTATCACGGCTTTGCTCGCTATGTGATCAGACAGGCATACAGGTGGGAGTTAAGCCTGGGAAACAGGGTAACCTATTATGAACCTGCGAGAAGATGGTATTGGGTACCCAGGATTACCGGAAAATATAACCTCACTGATTTTGTAAGTCTTAAAGCTGCCCTGAGTCAGAATTACCAGTTTGTTCGTCAAAGTATACATGAAAATAGGCTGGGTCAAAGTGTAGCCTTTTGGCTATTAGCTGATGAGGTAGACTTCCCTGTCGGAAAATCTACCACCTTTATGTTGGGAACTACCTTCAGAAAAGGTCCCTGGACTCTGGATCTAGAAGCCTACCTGAAGGATATGGATAATGTCATTGAGAATGCCCAGGTAATTCCGGGATTCAGAAAAGACAGACTGGCTCCGGTAGCCCAAACGCCTTTCCAGACATTTGTGGGTACAGGTCAGTCCATAGGGATAGACCTCCTCCTAAATCTGGACCTAGATATATACCAGGGATTTCTTGCTTATACGCTAAGTAAAACCACCAATGAGTTCCCCGAGATAGCCAATAACACTACCTATCCATCTATTAATGATAGGAGGCACCAGCTGTCATTCGCAAATCAATTTAACTGGAAAGAGTTCCGTTTGGACCTGGGACATACCTTTGCTAGTGGAAGGCCTTATACGGATTTCTCACTTTTGACAGACAGAAGGGAGCGAGTGCTTATTGATCCTAATGACCGCATTAGAAGGATACCAGACTATAATAGAACCGACCTTGGGCTTAGTTATGGAATCCCTATCAAAGGGCTTAATGCCCGTCTCGGTGCCAATGTATATAATCTCTTCAACCGCACCAATGTCAAGTACCTCCAGTACACCTACTCTATCCCAGCCTCTGACCAGTCTAGCCAAGGAGCCATCATAGGTTCAGAAACTACGCTCCTATCCAGAACACTGAATTTAAGTCTCAGGCTGGAGTGGTAGAATAAGTGTGTCATATTTAGACTCGATTTTCCTTTCCCTAAGTATCATTATTCTATCCATATTATTACTTCTCCCCACTTATGCTCATATTAAGTACCTAAACCTACTACTATGAGTAAGAAAAAAGTAACCGGTGTGGGAGGTGTATTTTTCAAATGTCAGGACCCTGATGCCGTGAAAGAATGGTATAAAACCCATCTGGGATTTCCCACTGATCAGTATGGGGCCATGTTCACCTTTCTGAATATTGATAATCCCACCCAACAAGGACATTTACAATGGAGTCCCTTCAAGCAGGATACTGATTATTTCCAGCCCTCAGAAAAGGAGTTCATGATCAACTACCGGGTGGAGAACCTGGAAGAGTTGGTGGAAGAACTCAAGGCTCAGGGAGTAACCATTCTGGATGAAATTGCCGTCTATGATTATGGGAAGTTTGTCCATATACTGGACCTGGAGAACAATAAGATAGAGCTCTGGGAACCCGTAGACCAGGTATTTACTGACTATCTTGAGGAACAGGAAAAAGACCAATAAATGAATCCTGAAAGTTTATGTGTTGCGCTCTGCCAGATGGCTCCTGTTTGGCTGAACAAGAAAGCTACTACTGACAAGATCATTACTTACCTTGAGGAAGCAGCTTCAAAAGCCGCAGAGCTGGCCGTGTTCGGAGAAGCCCTTCTCCCAGGTTATCCTTTTTGGGTAGAATTAACTGAGGGAGCTAAGTTCAACTCTGATGTCCAGAAAGAACTGTATGCCCACTATGTTCGGGAAGCGGTGAGTATAGAAGCAGGTGATCTGGACAGTATTTGTGAGGCTGCCAAAAGGCTTAAGCTGGCGGTCTATCTGGGAACCATAGAGAGGGGAAAAAACAGGGGGAATCACTCCGTTTACTGTAGTCTGGTATACATAGACCAGCAGGGAGAAATCCGGTCTGTCCACAGGAAGCTCATGCCTACCTATGAAGAAAGGCTGGTGTGGGCACAGGGAGACGGAAAAGGACTAGTAGTACATCCGCTCAAAGACTTTACAGTAGGCGGGCTCAACTGCTGGGAAAACTGGCTGCCTATGCCCAGAGCCAGCCTGTATGCCCAGGGCGAGAACGTGCATATAGCTGTTTGGCCAGGGAATGTCAGAAATACCGTAGATATCACACGCTTCATAGCCATGGAATCCCGCTCCTACGTCATCTCAGTTTCAGGTTTGATGGGGAAAACACACATACCTGATGATATACCTTATGCAGATCTCATTCGGGAGAAATCTCCTATGTGGATGGGAAATGGGGGTTCCTGTTTGGCTGCACCGGATGGAAGCTGGATGATAGAACCCATCCCAGAGAAAGAAGGCGTGTTTACCGGTGTCATCCACATAGAGAATGTATTTAGGGAGCGCCAAAATCTGGATGTTTCCGGCCACTACTCAAGACCAGATGTCCTGCAACTTCAAGTAAATAGAGGAAGACAACAAGTAGCCAAGTTTTCTGACGAAGCCTGAAGTAAGTCTAAGTATAAGACTAAGTTTAAGTCGAATCCCAAATTTCAGAAAAAGGTTAAGTCGAAGAATAAGATTAAGCTGAAGGTTAAGGATCTTCTTAAACTTAAACTTCCTCTTAAGCTTAAACTTGATCACATTCAACACTCAACATTCTCTCATTCAAAATTCAATCATTCAATCATTCAATCATTCAGTCATTCAGTCATTCAGTCATTCAAAATCAACTCCCCTCTACTTCCACTTGATGTTACAGCCCATAGAAGGTAGTTCAGGTCCTTCATATGCTTCTCCTGCCAGTAGGACATCCAGCACTGCCCGAATATCTCTTCCATTAGCAGCATCCTGTCGCGGCCTACTATCATCAAGCTGGCCATGATAGGCGGATCTTAGGGAAGCATCAAATACATAGAAATCAGGAGTACAAGCGGCTTTATAGGCTCTGGCTATGTCCTGGCTCTCATCATATAGATAAGGAAACGGGTAGCCCACTTTCAAAGCGTGTGCTTTCATATGTGAGGGTCCATCCTCAGGCACATAATTGACATCATTAGAACTGATTCCTGCAAAGCC
>JBCDBC010000381.1:0-5470 GCA_039184535.1 Bacteroidota bacterium
CTGGGGAGATGTGATACACTCATCTTTGAAAGAGAAACCCCTTGCTGGGGCCACTTCTTTGAAAGTAGTGTAGATAATACGGCTACGGTAGAGGATACCGCATTTTGTCCGCTGAATGGGTTTTCTCCGGTAGACAGAGAAGGGGTTAGACACATAGGCTCTACCCTCCTGGTTCTGGACCTTAATGGAGATGACCTACAGGATATGTTGGTAGGAGACAGGGCCTTCAATGAGGTCTACGCCTTATACAATGCCGGGAGAACAGACTATGCCTATATGGATAGTGTGGAGGTCCAGTTCCCCTCTGGAGATGTTCCCATAGATACCTACGTTTTTCCAGCTATGTTCCACCTTGATGTAGATGATGATGGCCTGGAAGATCTAATTATAGCCCCCAATTCTGAAAATGGAGATGTGGAGAATAGCCAATCTGTCTCCTTCTATAAAAATGTGGGAGATGAAGACATTCCTGTTTTTCAGCTACAAGAGAAAGGCTTTCTGCAGAATAGCATGATAGAGCTGGGAGAATCAGCTAATCCCGCCTTTTGGGATGCTAATAAGGATGGGCTGCCCGATCTTATCATAGGAAATACCCAGAAACTCCAGAATATTGACGGAGTGTTAACCGGAGGTGCCAGGCTACAACTTTTCCTGAATACAGGTACCCTGGAACAACCTTCCTTTCAGTTAGCAGATGATGATATGCTTTCTCTTTCCCAAAGAAACCTGTTGGGGCTTACTCCTACAGCCGGAGATTTAGACGGAGATGAGGATGACGACCTACTGGTCGGTACAGCACTGGGAGAGTTTATCTACATAAAGAATACCAGCTCCCAAGCAGGAGAAACGGCTTATGAATTGGTGGATCTGGCTTACCAAGGCCTGGATGCAGATGCTTTCTCCGCGCCTTTACTAGTAGACATGGATGAAGATGAGGACCTGGATTTAATATCAGGTACCAGAAGAGGTAGATTTTTCTACTATGAGAATGTAGGCAACCTTAACACGCCAGATTTCCAGCTCCGCAGCTCTCAGTGGGGCTTCACTAAGATTCCCAATCCCTTTAATGATACCATCTCTAATAGTTGGTCGAAGCCGATCTTCTTTGATCTGGACAAAGACGGAGAGCAGGAACTGATATCCGGTTCCCTGGGCGGGGAAGTATTTGTGTATAAAGGTGTTTCTACTGCCTTAACTGATACCCTGGAGTTTATGGGAGAATTAAACAGCTTTGATGCAGGCAGGAATTCCGCACCCACATTCTACCCTAATGTGCAAGCAGACAGCTTCCAGGTATTGATAGGGAATAAGCTGGGGGGCGTTCATCTGCTTAGCCAAACATTTAGTGGGGTTACTACCAGCATTTCTCCAAGGCTTACAGAAGCGTTAGGCGTTCAGGTTTTTCCAAATCCTTCTACAAGCTCTATCAATATCAGCTTTATGGAAGCATTAACATCAGAGGCCGAACTTAACTTCCTAGATCCCCTTGGCAAAACGATTTTTCAAACCAGCTTAAGTTCTTCTGCCACAATCTCGATAGATCATTTACCCTCAGGCTTTTATTACCTGAGAATCCTGTTAGGAGAAAAGATTCATACAGAACCATTCGTGATTCATAAATAATATTACACAGAAGCACAGTTTAGGAAGCGGAAATAGCTATTGACATAAATGGTCTGTGAAATTAAACCAAGGGTCCAGATATTTCTATTATGGTCAAAAATGTACTTTTTATCAGCCTGCTGTGGACGGCAAGTCTTCAGGCTCAGATGCTTCCTTTCCAGCCTTCTAACAGTGTCCCCGTTGTGGATTTCACCCAAACCGCCTTTGAATCTCCATGGGCAGGCGGGATGAATAATCCTCAATTCTCAGAAACGGATCTAAACCAGGATGGTAAGAAGGATCTGGTCGTATTTGACAGGGCTGATAATACCTTTACCACCTTTCTGAATACAGGAACTGAAGGAAACATTTCTTACCCACACACCCCAAAGTATCAGGACGCATTCAAAGATTGTGATTGTAATGGGTGGGCGCTACTAAGAGATTATAACTGTGATGGACTGGAAGATGTATTCTGCGGGACCCTATCCGCTAATATTCAGGTGTACAAGCAGGTTCAGGTGAGTGAAGACAGCATCACTTTTGTCCCGGAAATAGACTTCCTGAGAACTGACATCAGAGAACAATTTTTTCTGTACTCCAATGACATAGATATCCCTTCCATCGTAGATGTGGACTGGGATGGGGATCTGGATATTCTCTCCTTCGGGGTAGCCGGAAATTATATAGAGTGGCATAGAAATCTGGCAGTAGAAAATGAGAATCGCTGTGATACCATGATACTGGAAAGAGATTCACGCTGCTGGGGGCATTTCTTCGAGGGAGAATTTGACAATACAGCTTTCCTGAATGACACCCTGAATTGTGAGCTGGGAGATTATGATCCCAGCAGGGAAATTCTACACGTAGGCTCCACCACCACCCTTCTGGATCTGAATGCAGATTCCCTTTATGATGCCCTCATTGGGGACATCACCTTTAACTCCGTTTACGCCTTATATAATGGCGGAAGAAAGGACTATGGCTATATGACCTCAGTGGAGAGTAATTTCCCTTCAGCAGGAAATCCCATAAATGTCTATGCCTTCCCAGCTATTTACCACCTGGACATTAACAATGATGAGAAAAAAGACCTGATTGTAGCGCCTAATTCTCTGGTATCTGAAGATAAAGTAGGTGTGCAGGTATATGTAAACAGTAGCCAGGATAGCCTCCCCAAGTTTACTTCTCCTATCAAGGGGTTGTTTCAGGTAGATCAGGTTGAGGTAGGAAGCAGATCATATCCCGTCTTGATAGACTATAACGGAGATGGACTGAAGGATCTTCTGATTACCAATTTCTCCACCACCTCGAATGAACCCAGTGGCGTAGTTTCTGAACCGCTCTCGCAGTTATATCTAAATATAGGTTCGGGAGCAGAGGCCTTATTCAAGCAGGTATCTGAGGACGTATTGCTGCTAAGGAGTAATTACCCTGATGTGCTGGGAGCAGGAATCGCGGCTGGAGATGTGGACGGAGACGAGAAAGAGGATATTCTCTTCGGGACAGCAGATGGCCAGCTTTGGTTCTTCAAGAATACTACCCTGGATCCTAATTCTCCTCAGTTTCAGCTAGTAGACCAGAACTATTATAACATTAGCACAGACGCATACTGCGCACCTGCCTTACATGATGCAGATGATGATGGAGACCTGGATCTTTTCATAGGAAATAGAAGAGGCTTCATAGCTTATTACCGTAATCTCAGCACTTCTACCCAGCCGGACTTTGTTTGGCAGACGGATGAGTGGGGAGACATTAAGATTAATGACGAAGTAGGCGGCCTATTCTCTGACGGCTATGCCCAACCCACTTTCTATGACATAGATGAGGATGAGGAACCTGAGCTCATC
The DNA here is from genome assembly GCA_039184535.1 of Bacteroidota bacterium. Taxonomy (GTDB): domain Bacteria; phylum Bacteroidota; class Bacteroidia; order J057; family J057; genus JBCBKZ01. The sequence continues at coordinate 3,456 of JBCDBC010000381.1, forward strand.
ACAGGCGGAATCACCGGTAAGGTTAGTGTATATGAGGGCGTAGTTGATGCAGCAGGAGAGAATGCTACTACGGCAACCCTAAGCTTCTCCGAAGATTTATTGGAAGACAGATGGATGGACTTCTCCAGTCCTACTTTAGGCATACTGGATAATACTAATACTCCTGTCATCATCTCCGGTAATCAGCGAGGAGGTCTTCTGCTGTTTAGAACGCAGGAAGTACTTTCTACCTCCACCAAAAAATTAGTGGCTAACCTCCAAGCAAAGGTATTTCCTAACCCTGCTACAGATCAGCTCTCCATTCAGCTATCTGCTAATGATGTTGAAGAAACTGAGCTAAATCTATTCTCCCTCATAGGAGAAAACATTCTTAAAGGCAGGTTCAAAGGAAATACGCATACGCTCACGCTGCCAGAACTACCTACAGGCATCTACCTATTAAGGCTAAGATCTGGTGATTCTTTCATGAGTAAGAAGATCTATATTCAGCGGTAGCCATAGGGCAGGAGCCCTTAACTTAACCCTAGGACAAGCAGGAGCTTGTCCCCAACACAATAGAGGATTGATAAGCTCACGCTTATCAATAGGGTAGATGCGGACTCCTGTCCGATTGAATTTCCCATAAATCCCTAATTTTCTTCTCGTCTAATGATTACACTTTGGGGTTTAAATTGATTAGTAGGCAAAGTGACAAAATAAAGCTAAGCTAGTCATAGGGATATACAGTTCACATTTAGTATATTCATCAGACCATCAACTAACAGATTCGCCATTATGGGATTATTCGACTTTATTAAAGGCCAATTTATAGACATCATAGAGTGGGTAGATTTCTCACGTGATGTACTCGTATGGAAGTTCCCTGATCAGGATAAGGAGATCAAAATGGGAGCTCAACTCACCGTAAGAGATTCTCAGACAGCCATCCTGATCAATGAGGGGAAAATGGCTGATATGTTTGAGCCGGGCAGACATGAACTTACCACCAGGAACATGCCCATCATGACTACCATCAATTCCTGGAAATATGGATTTGATTCTCCTTTTAAGGTAGACGTATACTTTTTCAACACACGCCAGTTTACAGACAATAAGTGGGGGACGCCTTCTCCGGTAACCATTCCTGATAGTAAGTTTGGCCAAGTGGAGTTCCGCGCCTTTGGTACGTATAACTTCCGCATAAAGGACTTTGAGACCTTCTTCAAGGAAATAGCTGGCACCAATCCGGTGTTGGCCCTCAGTGATGTAGAAGGCACCCTAAAAAATAAATTAGTAGACCGCTTCACAGAAGTAGTAGCAGAGATGGCTTCTAACGACTTCTCCTTCGTGCAGATGCAAGCCAATAAGACGGAGTTTGTAGATGCGCTTAAGCCTCGCATTAAGGACTTCTTTGACGGGTTTGGATTAGAGATTACAGACTTCTCCATCCAGAGCATTACGCTTCCACCAGAGCTTCAGGATTTCTTACGCAAGAATACCCAAATGAACATGGTAGGAGATATGCAGCGTTTCATGCAGTTTCAGACAGCTACTTCTCTGGAGAAGGCTGCCGAGAATCCTTCTGGTGGGAATAGCGGCATGGACATGGGAGCTGGCTTTGCTATGGGACAAGCCATGATGAACTCCATGAACCAGGCAAATACTCCTTCACAGCCTGCTCAGGGAGAATCCAAGGAAGACATCATGAAGCTTCTGAAAGAGCTGGGAGAACTAAAGGAAGCCGGTATCCTCACAGAGGAAGAATTTAGCGCCAAGAAGAAAGAACTACTGGCTAAGCTATAGGCAGTAGCCGATTCAGATAAATTATTTACAGGGCTTCCATTTGGGAGCCCTTTCTTTTTTGTGGGAGGGGGTTACCTCATCATACTAACCCCTTCGCAAGAGCACACATCCCCTTTAAAGAGGATGCTCTGCTATCCACTCATCCTTAGGATTGCAAGGTTGTTTCCTTTTTAAGCTACGGTTCCCACACAAGTCTTCTTGGAAATAGGCTAATTCTTGTCCAAATTCTTAAA
>JBCDBC010000382.1:0-5466 GCA_039184535.1 Bacteroidota bacterium
ATAATGGTTTACGACGAAAATGAAGGCCTCTTCCACGTTTATCATGCAGACAGATGCCTGGAAAGGTTTATCCCTGCCTCTACCTATAAAATCATCCATTCACTTATAGCCCTGGAAACAGGGGTAATTCCAGACAGTACTCATGTCGTGGAGTGGGACAGTGTCACACGTTCAATTCCGATATGGAACCAGGATCATACCTTCAAAACAGCCTTCCGGAATTCTGTGGTGTGGTATTACCAGAGAATAGCCAGAGAGGTAGGAGAAGAGAGAATGACAGAACTTCTAAAAAGAGAGGGCTATGGAAACAGAGACATTAGTGGAGGCATAGATATGTTTTGGCTGACAGGAGGCTTGAGAATTAGCCAAAGTGAACAGATCCAATACCTTATGAAGCTTTACCATAATCAAACAGGCTTTTCAGAAGAACATGAGAATATGGTTAAGGACTTCATGCTAAGGGAAGAGAAAGAGGACTATAAGCTATATGGAAAAACAGGCTGGGCTGTTATAGACTCTATGAACTATGGATGGTTTGTAGGTTTTCTGGAGCAGTCAAATAATGTCTATTATTTCGCTACACAGATAGAACAAAAAGGAGAAAATAGTCAGGGATTTGCTCGGAGAAGAATAGAGATTACGGAAACAGCTCTCCAGAATTTGGGATTACTTACCCCTCCTATTCCTGCCCCGGACTCCACCCAATAAGAACTCTTTAAATGCTTAATGCTTGAAAGCGCCAATATGTACACCCTCAAAGCCGGTATCCTTGTTGGCGAGAAATTTCCGGATAGCATATACACTGGAAGGAAAGGCCATTTCCTCATAGGGGATTCGGTCAGCTTCAAAGAGTTCCACTGCTAAGCTCTCTTCTCCTATCCCAAACTCCGGCTTTACCAACTTTGCCAGAAAGAAAAAATATACCTGATTAATTCTCGGAATATTGTAGACACAATGAAGCCTGATGAGCTCAACTCTTGCCTGAGCCTCCTCCCAGGTTTCTCTGGTAGCTCCTTGCTCCAGGGTTTCTCCATTCTCCAAATAGCCTGCAGGAAGGTTCCAAAAACCCGCTCTGGGCTGAATGGCTCTCTTACAGATCAGGATCTTGTCTTCCCAAATGGGGAGGCATCCTACTACCATTTTGGGGTTTTGGTAATGAATGGTATGACAGTTATGGCAAACATACCTGTGTCTACTATCTCCAGCTGGAATTTCGAAGCGTAACTGATCACTTCCGCAATTGCTACAAAAGTTCACCTTGACAAGATCAAAAAATGAGAAAAAATTTTATGCTAACTATTAGATAAACACTGAGTTACCTAATTGTTCTGGGTGAGTCTGGGCACGAGATTTTGTTATACAATACTTACCAAAAGCTCAACAGAACCTTATTTTTGTTAGAATAGTCTGAGAATCGAAATAGATAAATCAGCAGGTTTTGAAGATGTATTTTAGGAATATCATATGTCAAGAACCCTTTGAATGCGCAAAAAGCTGCCTAAAATAGACAGCTTTATTGCATTCATAAACAATAGACTACTCAAAGTTCTTAATATACAGGAAAATTGCTCAACAAATAGCAATCTTTGTTCAAAAGTAATAATAAATCTCCTAAATGTCTTCTACAAAGAGTGGTATCGTCATCGGATCTGGATTTGCAGGCCTGGCCGCAGCGTCTCTCATGGCTAAATCCGGAATGAAAGTCAGCATATTAGAAAAGAATGATCAAGCCGGAGGACGAGCCAGAATATGGGAAAAAGATGGGTTTCATTTTGACATGGGACCTAGCTGGTACTGGATGCCGGATGTGTTTGAGGAGTACTTTGCCCTTTTCGGGAAAAAGGTAGAAGACTTTTATGAACTAAAAAGACTGGACCCATCCTACAGAGTATATTTTGGCCAGGGTGACTGGACAGATATCCCCGCCAGCATGGAAGAGCTGGAAGCTTTATTCGAGACCATGGAGGCGGGAAGTAGTAAAGGGCTGAGAGAATTTCTGGAACAAGCCGCCTACAAATATCAGGTGGGCATGAAGGACTACGTATTCCGTCCTTCCCTTTCCATCAAAGAATTCATGGACCTACGGCTACTAAGAGAAAGCTTCCGCATACAGATTTTCAGCTCCATGAGTAAGCATGTGAGAAAGTATTTCTCCAACCCCAAGCTTATCAAGATCCTCGAATTCCCTGTTTTATTCCTGGGAGCTACCCCTCAGAATACACCTGCCATGTACAGTATGATGAACTACGCTGATCTGGCACTTGGAACCTGGTATCCTATGGGTGGGATGAATAAGATTGTACAGGCCATGGTATCCATAGCAGAAGAGCAGGGCGTAGACATCCAGCTCAATACCGAGGTAACAGAAATAGAAGTTTCAAAAGGAACCGCCACTAAGGTCATCACCAATAATGGCAACTACGTAGCAGACGTAGTCATCGCCAACAGCGACTATCAGCACACAGACCAACGATTACTGGCAGCTCCACACAGACAGTATAGTAGTACGTACTGGGACAAACGGACCATGTCTCCTTCCAGTCTCCTCTTTTATTTAGGTATAGATAAAAGGTTATCAGGACTGCTGCATCACAACCTCTTCTTTGATGAGGAGTTTGACCTTCACGCTAAGGAAATCTACGAGGAGCCTAAGTGGCCTACCAAGCCTCTCTTTTATGCTTCCCTGACTTCTCAAACTGATCCTTTGGCGGCACCTGAAGGAAAGGAGAATATGTTCATTCTTATTCCCCTTGCTCCCGGACTAAAGGATAGTGAAGAACAAAGGGAGAAATATTACCATCTGGTGATGGACAGGCTGGAGAAAATCACAGGCCAATCCATTAGGGACCATGTAATTCTCAAGAGAAGCTATGCCATGGAGGATTTTGAGAAGGACTACTATTCTTACAAGGGCAATGCTTATGGACTGGCCAATACCCTTCTTCAGACTGCTTTCCTGAAGCCCAGGCTTAAGTCTACCAAAGTGCAGAACCTTTATTACACAGGTCAGCTGACTGTACCAGGACCGGGCGTACCTCCTTCCCTGATCTCTGGTCAGGTAGTAGCTAAGGAGGTGGTGAAGGATTTAGCTGGCAAATAGAATAGCACACTCAAAATAGCTTTTCCTTTTGGTATGGCGCTAGCCACAAGTGCTTCGTCGCCTTCCGCGGGCCTTCCATTTCACCCCTGTGCCCTTCTTTTGGCATTCACCCCAAAAGAAGGGAAAAACGCTTTGTCCCTCCAATGCAACACTGCAGTCCTCCCACGACCCGTGGAGGAACGGCCTACCCGCAAGATATTACTTTTACTAGATGCTAAAGAGGATCAAAAGTTAGCTATTATAATTTTACCAGCTCCAAACAGACAGGACTTGGATTCTGAATCTGGATGTCAGTGGCAGTAAGTAGTCCTGTATCGACATCTCGCTTGAATAGCAAGATATCATCAGATCGTTCATTAGCTACCAATACAAATTCTCCCTGTGGGTCTATCATGAAGTTCCTGGGCCAGTCGCCCTTAGAAGATTCAAAGCCTATGGATTCCAGTAATCCCGTTTCGGCGTTCAGTGAGTATATAGCCAAGCTATGGTGCCCGCGATTAGACACGTAGACAAATTTATTATCAGGACTTATGTGGATGTCTGCCACATAGCTGTCTTCTGCATATCCTTCCGGCAGGGTGCTCAGTCTTTGAATTTGCTCATATGTCCCATTCGCCAGATCATATGAGAAAACACTCACATGAGAAGTAAGTTCTTCGCCTACAAAGAGATAAGGTGTTCCCTCAAGGAAAGTAAAGTGTCTAGGACCTCCACCTGGTTCTGTTTGTATGAAGGGAATACTGGCAGGAGAAGCTTTCCCGTTCTCAAAGCTGAATAGCCAGATTTTATCTGATCCCAGATCTGCTGCAGCAAAGTGCTTCCCATCAGGCAGCATCTGAATGGCATGAGCATGGGCTTCCCCTTGACGATCAACATTGATACTGGAACCCTTCAACTGAATGGAGTCGGCAAGCTCTCCCAAGCTGCCATCCTCATTTACCGGAAATATGCCCAGGGAACCATCCGTGTAGTGGGACACAAAGGCGTATGTACCCTCCTGGTTCAGGGTGATATGACATCCTTCCTTCCCATGGCTAGACACCTGATTCACAGCTGTCAATTGTCCATTCTCAGGATTGATGGAAAAGCTCTGTACTGCCCCTACCGTATCATCAGGCGTAATTCCGCCTCGTGTGACGGAGAATAGTTGACTGCCTTCCATATTTGTAGTCAGAAAAGAAGGACTGTTAAGGGTAGGAACCGTTTGCAGAGGAGAGAATGATAAATTCTCCCTATCAAAGGCGTAGACATATATGCCTTCACTTCCACTTCCGAAGAAAGTGCCTACATAGAGATATTCTTTTGTATCCAAGCTAGTACTAGTAGTTGTTTGATTGCAGGAGGCTAGAAAAGCCGTTAAGGTAAAAAGGTAAATGTAGGATAGAATAGGGATTTTCATGCTAAGAGAAGGTAAAATCCCACAGACTGAAATCAGCCTGTGGGGGTGAACAATTGTTAGGAATCTTTTCTGGTCATCACCATAGGTGAGCCGGCACCACGGCCTTCACAATCATCAGTGACTACCGTCATGGTAAGTTTATCTCCTTCAATGGAAACAGTATATATCCCTGTAGAACCGGGACAGCTCATTTCTCCACCTGTATCCTTTAGGGTAATTTTTCCATCTTCCATGGTGTAAGTACCGGTAACTTCAGGCTTGTCATTATCTATCCATTCTGCTTCATAAGAGTCTGCCGTAAAGACAAGCGTAGCAGGAAAAGGATTCCCTTCCTGATCAGCTAAGGTCATGGTCCAGGAACCTTCAACGCTTTGAGCAAAACTTACAGAAAGTCCGGCCACTACCAGTAGAACTGTTAAGAGTGTGGTTTTCATAATTTGGTATTTGGGGTTAAACATGCTGTACTAAGTCGATCTACCTATTTGATCGTAGGTAGAGAATAGGGAGGTCAGATAAGTTCAATATATGGAATTATTTCTATTGGCCCTAAGAGGGAACTTTTTCAGACAGTAATCTCTATTCTGTTTCCATCTGGATCCAGTATCACACTTTCATAATAGCCGTCTCCAGTAGTTCTGGGCTCCCCTACGACTGAGAATCCGTCCGTCCGTAGCTGCTCCGTCAATCGATCTACCTCGGGCTTACTCCCTACTGACATGGCAAAGTGAATAAAGCCGGTATGCTGATGGTCAGGGAGGAATGTATTAGGAGCTATGCCTTCCATCTGCATCAGTTCCAGCCTGGCTCCGGTCTCAAAGCTGAGGAAGTAGGACTCAAAGCCCTTTTTGACATTGGTATATTTCTCATTAGAAGTAGCCCCAAAGTACTTCATATAGAAGGTGCGCATTTCTTCCAGAGAATAAGTCCAGAGGGCGATATGCTCTATTTTCATAGGAATTCCGATTAG
>JBCDBC010000383.1:0-5465 GCA_039184535.1 Bacteroidota bacterium
TTACGGATCTGCTGAAGTAGTAGGTCTCATGTGCCTACGAGTCTTCTGCGAAGGAGACACCCGCATGTATGAGAAACTGAAACCAGCTGCCAGATCCCTAGGGTCAGCTTTTCAGAAAGTGAATTTCCTCAGAGATATTCAGAGCGATTTCAAAGAAAGAGGAAGGGTATACTTCCCCGGAGTAGATTTCACTGCTTTCACAAATGAAGCCAAGCTTCAAATAGAACAAGACATACAGGAAGATTTTGACAAGGCCTATGAGGGGATCATCCGATTACCGGAAGGCGCCAGAAGAGGCGTGTACCTTGCTTATGTCTACTATATTAATCTGTTCAACAAAATTCAGCGCTTACCTGCATCCAGAATCATGAATGAGCGGGTAAGAGTGCCAGATAAGAAAAAGATCGCCTTGCTGGTAAAAACCATCTTTCGCCATCAATTAAATTTTCTGTGAGCACATAATGGCTCGATCTGATACTTCTTTGCCGGAACTACCTCACGTACGTAAGTTATTCCAGGACTCAGTAATAGAGGAAAAGAAAGCCCATACCTTATGGAAACACCTTTCCTCTTACAAGGGGCATGAGCCTATCTTCATCGCCTACAAGGCTAGCGCCAAAGCTATGCTGGCAAAGTATCATTGGAGCCCCATGCATAAATTACAGTATCTCACAGAGTCTATGCATGGGTTCAAAAAAGCTGTGAAGGGGTCTCCTCCTAATATTGAGATTCGTTTTCTGCGATTTGCGATTCAGCATCATATGCCTAGCTTCCTGGGGCTGGAATCCACACTGGAAAGGGATAAGCAAATCATCCTTACCAATATTCCCTACTTCTCCAGATTTAATCTGAGTGAGGAGGAAGCACATAAAATTGCTGAATTTGTGTGGACCTCCGGTAGGTGCACTAAAGAGGAAGAAATTAGGCTGAAAAGCCTATTTTTACCGGAAGAACCATAGGAAACAAACTAAGCTATGCTGGATAATATCTATTTGTGGCTGAACATAGGGACGCTAGCCTTCCCTCTCCTCCTATCATTTGATAGAAAGGTAGCCTTCTTTAGAAGATGGTATGCCTTATTACCAGCCATAGGCTTTTCCGGAGGTATATTCATCATATGGGATGTATGGTTCACAGAAATGGGAATTTGGTCATTTAATCCTGACTACCTAACGGGCATATACCTGATCAATCTCCCTTTGGAAGAGTGGCTATTCTTTCTCACAGTACCTTACGCTTGTGTGTTTATCTATGACTGCCTGAATGCCTACCTACAGAATAGATTTTTGATTCCGCAAGCCTCTATGTTCACCCTGATTCTGGGAGGAATCATTTTGGCATTAGGCCTTATGAACCTGGACCTATGGTATACCAGTATCACCTTCATCAGCATGGGGATCATTCTCATAGCTGCCAGCAGACTAGCTAATGAAATTCAACTGGGAAAATTCTTCCGTGCTTACCTGGTCCACCTCATTCCTTTCTTCACGGTAAATGGTGTTCTGACAGCCCTCCCCGTAGTCATCTATAATGACACTGAGAATTTGGGCATCCGACTGGGAACGGTTCCTACTGAAGACCCCATCTACTCCATGCTACTTCTCTTCCTAACTATTTGGGCGTATGAGTTTATCCAAAGCAAATTTCCTATTAAGCGCGCCCTCCCTAATGTGTCAAACATAAATATGCCGTCTTCCTATGACTCCTACTAAAAGTGTCCTGGAACCTATCTTAGACAGGAAACATACCGGCGTTTCTATCGGGATACTCATTATCTCCCTTTGGGCCATTAGTCTGGTGCTTAACTTTATCTTTCCAGTGGTATGGACTAATCCATTCACCTACTTGAGAATTCTCATACAGGCTCATTTGTTCACAGGTCTGTTCATCACTGCCCATGATGCCATGCACGGTGTAGTAGCCCGTCATAATCCTAAACTGAACCACCTCATAGGAAAGATAGCCTCTGCCTTGTTTATCTTTAATGAGTATAAAAAGCTTCGCCCCAAACACTATGACCATCACAGATTTGCTGGGACAGATAAAGACCCAGACTTCCATAGAGGTAAGGAATCCTTCTTCTTTTGGTACTTTGACTTCCTGAAAGAATACATCTCCTGGAAACAAGTAATCTTGGCTGCCATTAGCTTTAACATAGCCAAGATCTGGGTAGCTGAGCCTAATCTTATTCTGTACTGGGTGGTCGCCTCTGTTATGGGAACTCTGCAGCTTTTCTACTTCGGGACTTACTTACCCCACAAAGGAGAACATGATAATTCTCACCATAGTAGAAGCCAAAAGAAGAATCATTTCTGGGCCTTCATAAGCTGCTACTTCTTTGGCTATCACTATGAGCACCACGATTCTCCGAATACGCCCTGGTGGCTACTCTGGACAAGAAAGGAGCTGAATTAGGATTGATTATTCCCTATACCAAACCTAGGATTAGGATAATACTTATCGAGTATTAGTCAATTAGTATTCTATTTTAGCTTTGTCAGGTTAAGTTTGATTTGAAATTATATACGGGGTGGCCGCCTCACCACCGATCGTGGGCGGATTGTAGCGTAGCATTGGTGAGGCAAAGCGTTTTTGCTAGGGCGAATGCCAAAATGAAGGCACAGGGCTGAAATGGAAGGCACAGTGAGGGAATGGATTGCCCGCAGCAGGCGACGAAACACTAATGCAGAAAAGCTAAGGTAGAAAGGCAAATACCTAATTAATCCTCAACGGCTCAGCCATCTTCACCCTCTGGAAGCAGTTCTCATTATGGAAGACGGTAAGGGCTACCTCATATCTACCTTTCTGAGTATAGATTTTCTGGGGATTAGGCTGCTCTGAGGTAGTGCCGTCCCCAAACTCCCACAGAAAACGCTCCCCATATCTGTAGCCTGCTTTAAAAGAGAGAGGCTGACCGGCCTTAAGTTTTCCCTTATCTCTAATAAAAGGATCAGCCTGGATAGCTTCACAGGGATATTCTTCTATTCTGGTAACCCAAACGTTCTTTCTGGCACCTGGCTTTGGGGTTCTCTTACTGCCCAGGGCCATCCATTTTCCTTTTCCTATTTCTGCAATGGCCACACAGTTCTCATCCCCTTTACTCCCAAAGGTTTCCTTCCAAATGAGTTCTGAAAGATGGTTATACCTAAAGAACCAGGCATCTCCCCCACCCTTGTATAAAGGATTTTCCTGTTTGCTGACTTTATATAAGCTCTCTTCAGAATATCCACTTTGTAGGTAGCCTCCACCTTCTGTATACATGATAGCGGATGAAGTTTCTGTTAGTCCCGTCCCAAAAGATTGCTGATCCAATAGCAAGCCTGTATCTGTAAAGTGAAGGTTCCAAAACTGTCGGGCCCTGCCGTCAACATATTGTTGGCCTGCCACCCTAATCTGACGAGCTGGGGTTTCCATGACATCTGTAAAGTAGCCTCCCTCCGGAGCAGAAATGGATCTTTCCCATACTACCTTCCCAAACTTGTCTATTCTGCAAAGCCAGCCATTCCCATACAGATTAGCTTCTTCTCCCTTAGTCAAATGCTGATATCCTACGAGGAGAAAGTCTCCATTCTGGCAAGCGATCACATCAGTAGCCCACTCATGTCCACCTTTTCCTATGACCTTACTTTCCAGCAGTTTGCCTTTATCGTTAATGTAAACCAGCCAGGCATCACTAGCGCCCATATTTTTCCCAACATCTCCGTCATAGGAATGGGTAATCCCTGCGATCACATACTCATTAAACTCTCCTCTGCTAATTCCATTTCCCATATCCAGCAAGGTCCCTCCAAAGGTTTTCTCCCACTCAGGCATACCGAGAGCAGAGATCTTCCCTACCCATAAGTCTCCTTCAAATAACTGCTTCTCGTAAGCCATCTCCTTTGGTATGTCTGATGACACTCCCGTATAGATAATTCCTCCATCATCACATAGACTGATACTATGGATCTGCTTGCAGGATAATAATGGGAAAGTATATCTGGCTACCTCCTGCCCTAGCGTATCTATTTTCAATACCCAAGGTGACAGGCAATTTCCTTTGCTGTCTTCCAGGTTTCCGGCAGCCCATAAATACCCTTGTCCATCATAGAGTAGGTCTACAGGTTCAGACTGGCCCTTAAAAAAGTATTGCTCTTCCCATTTGAGGATGGGGAAGTATTGGGCATGAAGGTGGGTACACAGAAAAAATCCAAAAAAGAAAATCCACCGGAAGCAGAATACTCCCGATGGATATAAATGTTGGTTATCTTTTACTCTAAAACTGATAAACACCTTGAATAATGCTGGTGTATACTAAAGCTGTACTACAGGCAATGGGTTTTTCTCATGCTTAAGCTGAACCTCCTCTACGTAGGACTGATAGTCATCCTGGCAAAAGCTGATGTCATATAGTCCATCTCCTATCATAATAGGAATCACAGGATGGGTATCTCTTCTCATGGCATATTTTACCTCTTCCTGTAACTCAAGGTGAATGAGACGCTGGAAGTGAGAGGAGTTTCTAAAGAAATAACGCTTTCTGGTGTTAGCAGAATTAAAGAGGGTTTCGGCCACTAGCGCCGTATCCTGAAATCTTCTAAAGTTGTGTCTTAGTTTTCTGGCAAGTGCGCCCGCAAAAATAGTGTCCTCCAAGGTAACATTGTCTCTCCAACCTGCACAAAGCAAGCAAACATGTTCATTCTGCTTGATCAACCAATTGGTTAAGGCCGTAATGTTACAAAATGACCCCACTACTATGGCCTTGGCATTTCTATCTTGTGCCGCCTTAATGGCACGTGTACCATTAGTCGTGGTAATGGCCAATTTCTTATCTTCTATCGTATCTCTATTGAAAGAGAACGGTGAGTTTCCAAAGTCAAAACCTGCCAGCTGCTCTCCGCTTCTTTCTCCAGCGATCAGGAATCCATGCTCCTGATAAGAGCGACATGTCTCTATATTTTCAACTGGAACTATCACTTCAGCTCCATTATCAAGAGCTACACACATAGTGGTGGTAGCTCTTAAGATATCGATCACAACCACAATAGCTTCAGATACATCAAACTGATCTATCAGAGCAGGGGTCATACATACGTGAACAAATTTTTTCATGTCAGAATGGCAATCTTTATTTAGAGCGTCCCCATTAATCCCCAATCCATGCGAAAACTGCACAAATTATTTCTATTTATCAAAAACACCAGAGCAAGTATTACATATATAAAAAAATAAGTATGCAAAGGTTTTTTCTCTGTATCACTTCTAACCTGATTAAACAAAGACCTATAAACTGAACATACAGTTATAAAATTAACAAATTATACAAAATAGGGCCCAAATATTAACGATTTATCATAATTTGTGACTTTTTATAAAAATTATCTCTCTAAAAGGCCACTTATTTTAATAAATATTAAAAAAAACATACGTTTTTTATTGGTTTTCTCATTTTTCCCCTTACTTTTGATTCACCCCCCCGAACTAAA
>JBCDBC010000384.1:0-5462 GCA_039184535.1 Bacteroidota bacterium
CATTTCTTTTACCAATGCTCGAAAATCATTATCTAACCTACTGGGAACATAATCTTTATTTATCAAGTAGATATCCTTTATCTCCTGTGGGGAGAGGGTAGGGTGGGCTTGGAAGATTTTCTTACAGCTTTTTATCCCTTTCCAGCTAAGGCCAGCCTGAATGGCCCGCTGAAGATAAAGACTGGCTTTCTCCTTTTCTCCCAGAATCAAGGCGACTTGAAAGGCGATGGCATAGTCTCGCTTGAAGACAAAGGGATAGGCCTCAAATATCTTTTCATAGCTCTCCAGGGCAGAGCCATACGCTTCCCTTAGCAATAAGCTTTCAGCTTCCTGTATCTGCTGATGATAAGCCAGATAGTTAGGCTGACCTGATAGTGTAACTGCTGATAATAGGAAGAGTATGAGGGTATAGATTTTCACATTAGGTACATGATAGTGGCTTAGGCTACCATATCAGGTTTTTCCTGACTAAGCTGATTATGATATTCCTCTTCTAACTCTCTTAAAAATCGAATAATGTTAGCGTGAAGTTGTCTACTCCCCACTTTTGCTAATCTCAATAGTGCAATTAGTAGGAGTGTAAAACCGATAATCCCTGCTTTCAAGGTGAGTGGAAGATGGGCGCCATTAGCTAAGGCTACAAAGTATACCATATTCATCAGAATGACGAGGAAGGGGTAAAACAGTAGAATCACCTTTAGATTAGAGTTTATCGCTACTCTACTTTTGGAAGGGCCTATAGGGATAAGTGATCCTGTAGTGATAGGCATTCTATTATCTAAAATGAAATTGGCAGAAAGGTATTTCTTATACTCAAAAAAGGAATAGGTATAGAAGGATTCTCTTCTTACCTCAAATTCTGTTTCTTTCGCTGAAGCACACCTTAATTCTTTCGCCAACTGATTGGCTGGTATGTTTACCTCTATGGAATGATTAATAGTTACAGAGCTCCACTCGTTTGCCATTTTTTGTTCTTTTCTAATCTATCAATCAGCTGAAAAGAACGTAACCACATTTAGTTGTAAAAATGGACTAGCCACCAGTGAAAATTTCTTCTAAAAGATAGATCCTGCCGTACGGGTGGTGAGTTGTTCCAGGAAGCGCATGCCTTTATAAGAGTTCCCTTTAGGGTTGAGGGGAGGACTCCAGACGGCTATGCTATACTTTCCCGGAAAGACAGCCGCTATTCCTCCACCTACACCACTCTTCCCAGGTAGACCTACTCTAAAGGAGAATTCTCCGGCTTCATCATAAAAGCCACATAACTGCATGATGGCATTGAGCCGTTTAGTTTTGCTGGAGGTGGTGATGACCTTATCTGTACATGGGTCAGCCCCTTGATGTGCCAGAAAAAGGAAGGTTCGAGAGAGTTCCCGGCAGCTCATCATGATGGAACACAGATAAAAGTAAAAATCCAGAACCACGGATATATCTCCCTTGATGTTTCCAAAGGATTTCATGAGGTTGATGAGGGAAGAATTCCTAAAGCTGGTGGCTTTCTCTGACTCTGCTATCCGCTCGCTAAAATGTATGTTGGGGTTATCAGCTACCTTTCTCACAAAATCCAGTAGGTCAGCTTTAGGGTTTGGGAGCTTCTCCACCAAAATGTCTGAAATGACCAGGGCACCAGCATTGATCATGGGGTTTCTGGGAATACCGGATTCATATTCCAGTTGGACCAGGGAGTTAAAAGGGTCTCCTGAAGGCTCCACATCCACTCTTTCCCAAATCTCTTCTCCCAGCATATCATAGGCCATGGTAAGGGAAAGTACCTTAGCAATACTCTGAATGGAGAAAGGCTCATCACAATCCCCAACACCATAATGCTCATTATCTACAGTGGAGAGGTGAACGCCAAATTTATCAGGAGACACATTCCCCAGTTCCGGTATGTAAGTAGCTACCTTTCCGGGATTTGGGATGGATTTGATCTCATGATGAAGATCCCGGATAATGAGCTGGTAGTTGATCGTACTAGTCATACATCAGAAACTCATGGCCATCTCATACTGTTCGACGTAGGGAGATACCCCAAATTGCTCAAGATACGCAAGCTTATTAGTTAAGCGATCATCAATATTCAGCATTCTCATTTCTGGGGTGATGGATTTTACAGCTGAAAGTACTCTTTTCCAGCCTTTCTCACTTTTGTCCAGGCATTCCAGCTGGTGAATGACTCCTCTATTAGGTCTGTGGATGAAGTAACCCGTGAGCTCATCCTCATGATAAACCAGATAGTAATCATGATTACCAGCTTTGAGCGTACTTTTTTGATTGTCCCAGGAATATAGTTCCAGGTCTTTAAATAGCTGCCATGGAACCTCTGAAGGAGGTACTTTTCTCAACTCAAAAGATTCATTAAGGGTAGAAGAAAAGGCACCCTTGACGCAGATAAAATGCTTCTCTTTTTGGAATCCCACTCTCTCATAGGCTTTAATGGCCTTTTCATTCTGGTTGATTACCTCCAATTGGCTTCTATGGATACCTCCTGCTTTCAAGGCCGGGATGGCCTCCTGATAAATTTGGCTTACCAGTTTTCTCCCTCTGTAGGCTGGAATCACCCCTGTACCCGTATTGAAAGCAGTTAGGCCTTTGCCCTTATCTCCCATGGCATGTATGATGAACCCTACCAGCTTATCCCCGTCCGATATGCCAAAACACCAGGAGTAATCCACTCCAGCTGTTTTCCATCGTTCTCTGTAGTAGTCATGATCCTCAGGCATTTTAACAAAGTAGCCTGCGAATGCCTCCAGGAAGCATTTCATCAATTTCTCAAAGTGGACCTCGTCTAGTCTGTGTATGCGCATACTTAGGTAAAGTGAAGTTTCATCCCTTCATGGGAAGCAGTAAAGCCTAGCTTCTCATAAAACCGAATGGCGTCAGCTCTTTTTTTGTTGGTGGTAAGTTGGAGTAGATGGGTGCCTTTTTCTTGGGCTCTTTCTATGGCCCACCTTATCATAGCTTCTCCTAGGCCTTTTCCTCTTTGGTCTTCCCGTATGCGTACCCCTTCTATCTGTGCCCGGGATCTGCCCTGATAGGTCAGGTTGGGGATATAGCTCATTTGAAAAGTGCCTACCATTCCTTCTTCAGCTACTTCCACTACCCATAACTCCTGATTCGGATCAGCTTGTATCTGTAAGAATGCCTGAATGTATACATCCGGTAGAGGATCTTCATATCGTTCTCTCGGGCTCCCGAGTTCGTCCTGAGCTAGTAATTTTACGATCTGAGGGAGATCATCAAAGGTGGCTTGTCTGTAGGTGGGTGTATACATGAAGTAAAATAAAGGATTTTGACTAGAGGAATTCTATTTTTTTTATCCCAAAGCCTAAAGTAAGCTGAACATACAATCTCTCTACCTGATTGAAATCGAAACCTGGGTTTATTCCATTGCGCCATTTAATGCTTCCTATGCTATTACTCCAGCCTCCCTCTATGCCAAGCAGGAAGAAGGAATTACCTGTTTTGGATTTAGCTTCAAGGAACTTGTCTATCCTAACTCCTAAATGAAGAAGGGCAGAAGTTCCTCTAAGTGAAACTGATTCAGCAGGATTGAGTATTAGGTTGTCGAACACTAATGCCTCAGTCCAACTATTAGCAAATATCATATTCATTCTGTCTAGAGAAAGACCTATGAGTGGGCTAACACTTATCCCTTTGAAATCAAATACAGCCCAACTTCCTTTGAGAGAAAGTCCATAATAATCACTGTCACTAAATCCTTCGTAGATATTTGTTTCTCTGCTTGAGGTTTGGGTAGAAGGAGGGGAAAAACTACTTATGCCATATCCACTTAGAGAAAGGATTCCTTTTTCGAAAATGATAGCAGATCCCCCTACTTCGAATAATAGTCCCTGATTTCCAGAACTATAGATAGTTAGGCGAATTTCATCTATTTCCGGAATATCAGTAGTATTAATTTTAGTGTATAAATTAGGGATAGTACCATCATAATGACCTACTTTCACGAAACCTATAAAACCTGTTAGTGGAGATTTTTTTTCTTGAGAATAAACAGCTGTAGACAGGACAAAGAGATAAAAGCTGAGTAGTAGTCGAGTCATAATCAGGTAAAGTTTATGGATGGAAATATGTATCGGTAGCTGAAATTTAGGCGGGAGGAGTCAAAAAGAAAGTAAGGATGAATAAGTGGTAAGTTTCCACTTGTATGCGTGTAGGTTTTTCTAAAAGATGCGGTTTCGGAAATTATATTTTCAACTTATCTATACTCAGAACAAATCGTTTATCTCCGAAATCTTATCCAGCAGTTCTTCCCTACCGGCCTTAGAGGTGGAGGAAGTAAACATCATTGGGGGAAGCTCTTCCCAGGTCTCAAACAGCTTGTTTTCATAGACGCCCAGATTGGTTTCCAGTTCATTCTTCTTGAGCTTGTCTATTTTGGTGAAGATGATGCTGAAGGGGATGCGTTTAATGCCCAGCATTTCCATGAACTCCAGGTCGCCCTCTTGAGGTTCCAGCCGACTATCCACCAGCACGAATACGTTCATCAGGTTCTCCCGCTGAAAGAGGTATTCCTGTATCATATTCTGGAAGACTTTCCTTTGTTTCTTGGAAACCCGGGCGTATCCGTAACCGGGTAGGTCTGCCAGGTACCAGCTTTCATTAATGAGAAAGTGATTGATGAGTTGGGTTTTACCGGGTGTGCCACTGGTTTTGGCCAGCTTCTTTCTTTGGGTGAGGGCATTGATGAGAGAGGACTTCCCCACATTAGACCTACCCACAAAGCCGTACTCGGGCAGCTTAGGAGGCGGCATGTCCGCTACTACCTGAGAACTTTTGATGAAGGTGGCAGAAGTTATTTGCATAGAAGGATAAAAGTGAGCAACAAATCTACTAATTTTGAGGTTTAGCTCTGTATAGCATTTTTAATATATAAACTTTGAAAAAGACGGTAACTCCCTATCAGGATTCCTCCCAGAGTAAGAAGGAGCAGGTAACAGAGATGTTTGATAATATTTCTGGAGGCTATGATACCCTGAATCATACCCTGACCATGGGAATAGATTTCTGGTGGCGGAAAAAAGCGGTGCAGCAGCTAGCGGATACTTCTCCCAAACTTATTCTAGATATAGCTACAGGAACAGCTGATTTTGCTATTTCGGCTATCAGACTTAATCCTGATAAGGTGATAGGACTGGATATTTCTCCTAAAATGCTGGAGGTAGGAAGGGAAAAGATCAGTAAGAAGGGGCTGGATAAGCGAATAGAACTTATAGAAGGAGATTCAGAGAATCTTCCTTTTGCTGATAATCATGTGGACGCTGTTACGGTAGGCTTCGGGGTAAGAAACTTTGAGAACCTTAGATTGGGCTTATCGGAAATACTCCGTGTGATGAAGCCGGGGGCTAAGGCTGTCATTCTGGAGCCGGCCTTTCCCAAAAGTTTTCCCCTTAAGCAGCTATTCACCTTTTACTTTAGGTTTATTACGCCTCTCATTGGCA
>JBCDBC010000385.1:0-5448 GCA_039184535.1 Bacteroidota bacterium
GCCCTGGAGAGAAAACCATGGGACATCTGGACGCTGCTCCAGTGGGATGATGTAGAGAGAGGAGATGGCTTTTATTACCATCTGGGGCAGATAGGAAAGCCATACAGAATTTTTGAGGATGGGATGGATGAGAATGTACTTTCCAAGCCTTTCTGGGAAGATCCCATTATGAAGCGCTATAACAGATATGCCTTCTCAGCTAGCGAGTCCGGCATTTATCAGGACACCAAAACCCCTTACATCAATGTAGACTTGATTCAAGGGTCAGCCCAGACTTCTACCGCCACTGTCCTCATTGGTAGGAACATCACCCCAAGGTGGAACATGGTCTTCAACTATAACAGGAAGAATGTAGTAGGGATATACGGAGAATTTAATACAGGGCATCAATCTGCTACCTTGAGTTCTTATTATAAATCCAAGACTAACAGGTATCACCTATTTGCTACTGGGGCCTTTACTGAAATGAAAAACAGTTTCAATGGAGGTGTGTACCT
Source organism: Bacteroidota bacterium (assembly GCA_039184535.1). Lineage (GTDB taxonomy): Bacteria > Bacteroidota > Bacteroidia > J057 > J057 > JBCBKZ01. The sequence goes on from JBCDBC010000385.1 coordinate 498, forward strand.
GGGACCTGATTCTGTATACCAACGGAACGGAGATATCTTCCAGCAAAATGATTCTATTTTAGATAATGTATACTCTGGCACTAAGCAGCAGATCAGACTTTTGCTAGCGGGCGCTGAGGCTAATCAGATTGTGAGGTCATTGTACGTAGACCAGTTTTATCATTTACTGGGTTCAGACACTACTGTCCACAAGTTTACCATTAGGGCATCAGGGCAATACGAACAAGGGTATAAAAGATACATAGATAGTGATTTGTCTAATGGGGAGACCTCAACATCAGATTTAAGCTTTTTTAACAATCATCCCGTACCTGTATATCCTACCTGGGATATAGATTCTACCTTTCTCTCAGAAGCCTACAGGACCAATCAGTTTGGTTTGTCTGGAGGAGCTTCTTACAGCATAAACGGACCGGTACGTTTACAGGCAGATGCTACTTTCTCACTGGGAAGACTGGAATGGCAGCAGGATAGCGGCAGAACGAACCAGAATACGGTAGATCAGGACCTCTATGGTCAGATAGATGTACCGGGTATTTCTGCCAGCATCCGGATTTTCAACCGAATTTCTACTCAATTTGATAATGAGAATAAGATTTCTCTGAGGGGTACTTTCTCTTTTCTCCCGAAAAAATCAGCTTATAAATTAGTGGAAGAGACGGTTGTGGACTCAGTCATCACAGATTCTACTGTGATAGATTCTGTCTTGAACAATGCTCCCAAAGGAAAGCCAACAGCAAAAATAGCTCCCAGACCCAAAAAGAAACCTAAGAAAGACGAGCCTATCAAAATGGCTTCTCCTCTTACCCTTACGGGAGAATATGATCAGTTTAGCTTAAACCCCTCCCTTTTCCAGACTTTCTTTAGGCCCAGAGGGAGCAATACCTTCATGGGGAACAGGGATCTGAAGAACCAAAACCTGACCAGAGTATCTGCCCGACTTAGATATAGTAAACCTGCCCTCATCAGAAATGAGGTAGATACGCTGCTGAGTAGCTTTTTTGAGGTGAAAGGCTTTTTCTCCAGAATGGGAAGGCCCCTTTATTATGATTCTGAGATGCAGCCATTACAGGCAGCTACAGGTGAAAGTATCAGTTGGGTAGGAGCCGAGGTGAATTTTAGGACGCGCCTGTTCTGGTACATATATACACGTGGGAAAGTTGCTGTGCAGCAAGGGACCAGTTCTGTTTCAGATAACACGGCTCTCAATACCTACGCCAATAATATTCCTGATGTATATGGGACTCTGTCATTCTTCTATGATAACACCAGCTTATCCATAGCTGACCTTATGCGAATAGGGATAGATATACACGCTTTTAACTCGTATCAGGGAATGACGGTAGATCCTGTTTCAGGAGAGTTTTTCCCGGCTGACTATGAGGTTCCAGGATTTGCGAGAGCTGACGCCTATTTTGCACTGAGGATTAAGCGTACATATGCTTACCTGAAAGTGTCCAACGTAGGAGAAAGCTTTCTTCAGCCAGCTTACTTCACCACCCCAGCTTACCCTATGCTGCAGAGAACCATTACCATAGGCGTAAACTGGTCCTTCTTTGACTAGTAGCCTTGAATGTATTTGCAGGCTGCCAAAAAGTAGACTCCGGCAGTTTCTGTCCTTAGCCGATTTTCACCCAGACTTATCTCTTCATAAGCTAAACTTCTCGCCATCTCTATTTCATTCTCACTAAAATCTCCCTCAGGTCCTATCATAAGTTGGATCCGCTTGGCTTCTTGAATCTGATTTGCCAAGGTGTTGATAGGGGTATTTGCCTGACAATGTGCCATGAGCTTTACGCTGTTTTTCTCCTGCTGGGAAGCAAGATATTCTTCAATGGGAGCAGCCGCCGCCAAAGTAGGGATATAAGAGCGCTTGCACTGCTTGGTAGCAGATAGGATGATTTGTTCCAGGCGCTGCTGCTTATACTTAAAGAATTTGATGGTATGATCACAGATAATAGGAATGATCTCATTCACGCCTAACTCTACTGATTTTTCTATAAACCATTCAAAGCGGTCTTTTAGTCGTAAAGGAGAAATGGCTACCTGAATGAAGGCGGGCTTCTCTCCCCAGTTTTCATAGGTCTCGACTATCTCCAGGATGACCTCTAGCTTACTCGCCTTTGTGATGATGGCTTTATAGGCGCTTCCTTTGCCGTCTATACAGCTGAGGGTGTCGCCCTCCTTATGCCTGAGTACTTGTACGGCATGTTTGGCTTCCTGTCCTGAGAGGAAAAGTTCTTGTGCTTGCTGGTTGTCAGTGTAAAATATCTGCATAGCGATTAAGCAATGATTCCAGCTCCAATATTACTCTTCTATGAAGCAGTAGCCAAATCATGGATATAGAGCTCAAATTAAGGATGTTGTAGTTGGGAGTTTCCCTATTTTGCTAACTTTGCTCCCAATATTCTTTTTCTCTTCTATGACACATCATTCATTCCGGTATTGGGTAGTCTTGTTCCTGATAGGTATGTCTTGTTCTCTAATAGCAAAAGACACGCTTACCTATGAGCTAGAAGCCCTTTGGGAATTAGAGCAGGATTGGGTAGATGAAGAGGGGAAAAAGCTTCAAATCCCGTTTTGGGATACAGAAAAGTCTAGTTGGGAAGCCACTAATACCTTTTCTCTTCCCTGTATTCCTGAGGATACGGTGTATTTATGGTTTGAAAGGCTGATCTGGCAAGCTGAGATAGAATTCAACCAGTACTATGTTAATGTAAGCCGTACTCCTTTTCAAGGCTTTGCTATTTCGCTAGCGCCAGAATGGTTCCAGGAAGAGAATACCCTAAAGGTAACTCTCATTCAGGTAGATTTTAGAGAAATGTATCCTCCCCGTTTTCTGGGCATACTAGAAGGGGTATACTTATTGGATAAGCCTCAGCTTAATCAGTGGAAGGCGGATATTCTTCCACGAGTGGATACAGCAGATACGGTGGCAATAATAGCTCCTTATTATGGAGAGCAGGTATATGATTTTGATAGAGAGTTGGCGCTTAGAAACCTGATGCCAGTTGTAACTGAGCGTATCTCGCACGTCTATTTTGCTTATGAACCCGACAGAGAACTCCTATATCTTTGTAAGGAATTGGGTCTGCTTAGAGTAGATTCTTTAACTGAAGCTAGTAAGGTAGCCTGGATTCATGCTTACGAATATGAGGCCAGTACATTTCCCTATCCTACAGATTTCTGGCTGGATGAAAGGGGGAATCGGTTAGAAGGCTATGGAGCCTATGTAGAGGTAAAACAAGCTTCTATACCGGGAGAACAGGAAGGATATAGTCTTGGGTTGATACTTATGATGTGTTTTCCTGTCCTGGGCTTGTTTATCATGAAGCTGTTAAATCCTGCATTCATTCAATCTCTGGTAGGATTATTTATTAGCCCTAAGTTGTTTATTGACACATTTGTAGAATCTACCTATTCAAACCTGGGCCTCTTGTTCATCCTCATCCTGATGAAAGTTTTGGCACTGGCCCTATTCTTATCCCTTTTGCTTTTCTATGTGGGGATGGAAAACCAGTGGGGAATACTGAGCATCTTAAAGACTTCTAGCCTGGCAGGAAATTTTTTCTATGGGACTAACACTTTGAGCGGTCTTTTCTGGAAGAGTATGCTGTTATTAAGTATTTGGGTGGGCTTTCAGTATGTGCTTCTGAGCATCATAGGAGCAGTTTATGGAATTAAGAACCTCGCCATGGGGGTCTTAAACCTGGAGATAGTAGGAGGGTATCCTTTAATCCTATTTCTGTCCATTCCTTTAAGTCTGATGTTTTTCTCTCCTGTATTATGGGGAGGGGTGTGGAAGTGGGCCTTACTTCTTCTTTTGTTCACGTATTTCTTACGTAAAATTTATGTCCAATATGTAGGGTTAGATAGGCTCTTTACATTTTCCTATGGGATGAAAATTTTATATATTTGCGCCTTTAATATGCTACCATACATCATATGGTTGTAGTTTTTGGCGGATCGATAAATGCGCGTAAGAATAGGTACTAGAGGTAGTAAATTGGCCCTGTGGCAAGCAGGCCTTGTGAAAGACACCCTGGAGGAAGCAGGATTAGCAACAGAGATTGTAAAAATCGAGACAGTTGGTGATCAGGTTCAACATGTACCCCTTCACGAAGTAGGAGGTGTAGGCTTATTCACAAAGGCACTTGATAATGCATTGCTTGAGCATCAGGTGGACATAGCTGTCCATAGTGCTAAAGATATCCCCTCTGTTATTGATGATTCTCTGGAAATATGTGCCTTCCTCGAAAGGGAAGATCCCAGAGACGTGTTACTTGCTACTTCTGAAGAAGTTTCCTTAGAAAATCTCTCCAGATCTTGGGTAGTAGGTACTTCTTCTTTACGGCGCTCTGCTTTGCTCAAAAATTATTTCCAGCATGTGGAGGTAAAAGATATTCGAGGGAATGTTGATACCAGGGTAGAGAAGCTAAAGCGCGGGGAATATGACGCGATTATGCTTGCTTATGCAGGTGTCAAAAGAATGGGGTTTGAATCGCTGATAGTTCAGAAATTCAATATTCATTCCATTACCTCGGCTGTAGGTCAGGGAGCCATTGCGATTATGGCTTCAAAAAATTACAAACACACTGAAGTTATTCAATCGATTCTCAATCATAAAGAAACTGAACAGGCGCTCCGCTGTGAGCGGTCATTCCTTAGAACCATAGAAGGAGGATGTAAAGTTCCCGTATTTGGGTATGCCCAGGTACAGGGAGATGCTATTTCATTTCATGGAGGGATGGCAAGAGATGACGGTTCAGAAGTTTTTAGAGAAAAGGTTGAAGGAAGTGTGAAAGAAGGAAAGATACTTGGGGAAAGAGTAGCCCGGGTAATACTGAATCAAGTTAACTCATAAACGTCAGGTGCATGGCCGCGAAGAAAATCAATAGTATTTTAATTTCTCAACCAGCTCCATCAGATAAAAATTCACCTTATTTCAGAC
>JBCDBC010000386.1:0-5447 GCA_039184535.1 Bacteroidota bacterium
CGAAGCCCTCCACCGCCGCAGCGATGCGCGAATCATCCGTGGCCACGACGACCTCGTCCAGGCGGCGGCACATGCGGCAGCGATCCCACACCCGTTCGATCAGGGTCTTGCCCGCCAGATCGCAAAGGGGTTTTCCCGGGAACCGGGATGATTCCCAGCGGGCCGGGATCACGGCCAGAACAGCCGGTTTGCGGAAGTCTGCCTCGGCACTATCAAACTCAAATACTATGTCTTTATAGAAGAAACCTCTATCTGCATATACATATCCGTAAGAAGGATTTTTCTCTATGGAAAGACCAAAATATTTTCGAATGTTTTCTTCTCTGTCATCTTCCTTGGTGAAGGGTCTGTGGTTGAGATATAGCTTTCCAATCTCATGGTAGACATAGGCATTGGCTTCCCCCTTAGTGAGTACTAGTCCTTTCTGATAGTCTATCATGGCACTATCATAAGCTTTCAATTGGTCCTGATACAACCTGCCTCTATAGAAATAAGCCTGATAATAATCAGGATCAGCCTTGATGGCATGAGAATAGGCAACCTTGGCGCTATCATACCTCCCATTTACGGTATAAAGCTTGTAGGCATTCTCACTGGCTTTGCCATTATATTCATGAAACATAAGGCCTTTCTGGAATAAGAAGTCTGCATTCTGGCTTTCCCCATCTTGAAACACCACTTTTTGGAACCACTCCGCAGCTTCTGTGAACATGTTTAGTGCCCTATAGACGCTGGTCATTTTCAGGCGAAGAGGGTTGTAATTATCACTTACTTGCTTAAAATAAAGTAGGGAAGCTTTCTGGCTATTGATACGGTCTTGCTCGCTCTTCTGTCCCATAGACCTGCCTGTTTCATTACCCTTAGCCCAATACAATATATCCTGCTCTTGAGAAAATAGGTTTTCCGGTAAGCCCGTCTTGAAGGCTTCCTCAATTTTATGCGTAAGAAAGCTCTTTCCGTATAATTTTTTTTCCTGATACTTATTGAAAGGATTAGCGGTGTAGAGTTCTAAGTTCAATTCTTTTTCACCAGCTTGGGGTTTTACCAGGTTGTACTGTCCCCAAATGACCATATCAGCTAACTTTTTCTCTCCTAGCAGTTTTGCATCTGATGCCGCTATGTGCCCATCAAATCCGCTGAGGACTTCTGCACTGAATGATTGAACCTCTAGATTTAGTCTGGCATCGGCAGGAGATTTTTCAGCCAGATTTTTCAGCTTTATTTCAACCTTCTCCTCAAATTTTTCCCACTTCTCACCAAGTTGTTCAAAGGGGATTATCATCACTTTATAGGCATCCTCTCCTTGTTTAAAGAAATTAGGATCTTTACCTAATTCAGCTATTTGTTCTGAAATAGATGCCTCTTGTAAGGAAGGTTTTGGAGGATCTACGATTTCTTTCTCTTTAAATATGATGTCCGGTAAAAAGACAGCTCCTAAAATGGCTAATAGGATACCTACTCCCAACGCAGCCATGCTAACTGGCTTTTTCCAAAAAGGCTTTTTTTCTTGGGTCTCATTATTCTTATGAGAATTGGCACCTTTAGGCTTGATGCTATCTGAACTGATTTTCCATCTCAGGTCCTTTTGAGCCCCATAAAGTCCCCAGGGGAGTGTGTCTGCTAAAGCCTCTCCATCTTCCTTTCCTTCCCATTCAAGCGAGCGGGTATTGGTCTGCATCTGTTTGTATTCATCAGATAGGCTAGGGTACTTCCTGGCCATCTCAAAGGAATCTTGTATACTCCTTCCCCCGGCTATGCCCTTATAAAATTCTATGGCAAACTGAGCTGCCTGCTCATCTTCTATGGGCCTTTCGGTAGCTATGACAGCCGGAATCCCAGCATCTAAAAGAGATTTTACGATGGGCTTAGTGCCACACCCATTAAGAAAGACCAGTTTTAGGCTTTCAACGGGTTTTAGATAAGTGGTCAGGGTGTCAGCTGTAACGACTTGCTCCTGATCCTCTTCTGAAATCAAGCGGATCTGGGCACCATCTGCGTGTCCAGCAAAGTGAATGATCGAAATTCTGCTGCTGTAATAAGGATTCCGAAGTTCGTCAAAGAAAAACTCGGCAGAAGTGCTCCCTTCTTGGAGAATTTCTACAGGATGATCCCTTTGGTCCCTCAAGATACTGGTAATGGATTGCCTTTCTTCCCTAAGATTTTTGAGTCTTCGCTTTTCATTTAGGGTATTGGCGCATACAAGGAATACGACGGGTCTGTGCATCTCATTAGGCATGGCTGAACAAAATTGTGGAATCTACTAAGGCGGGAGGATTTGGGCTAAGGGGAATATACTGTTTGGTCCTGCATATTACTTGTTCAGGATTCTTTCAATATATGCAAAATATCACATATGCACTAATTTGGAGCTGTTTTTCAGGAAGTTAGGGAGTTCTTACTCAAGTAAAGGATTAGGTAGTGGGGTTTTGGTTTACGTTCACCTCTTTGGCTGCATGCCATTTCCCAATTATCGATATAATCTCCTGAACGCCCTCAGTTACAGCAGCTGGTCCTGGCTGTAGTATGATATCTGATTTTATTTCAAAGATGTAGTCATTCTTGACAGCAGCTATATGATCCCATTTCTCCCGACTCACCAATCGGTCTTTTTTGAATTTCTTTCCACACCAGGAGGCAATGATGATATCCGGATTGCGTCTAACTACTTCAGCCTGATCGGCTATGATTCTATCTTTGGCTAAGGAGGTATGTTGAAACTCGCTGAAAATATCTACTCCACCTGCAAGTTCTATCAGCTCACTCACCCAGCGTATGCCCGAGATCAAAGGGTCATACCATTCTTCAAAGTAGATTCTCGGTTTAACGGCTTTACTCTGGTAAGGGGCACAGCTTTTTTTTAAGACCTCTTGAAATTGATTGACGAGAGAAACAGCCTCATGCTGCTTGCCCACCAAGCTTCCAAGCTGTACGATCATCTTATAGATTTCTTCCACACTTCTGTAGTTGTTTATCCAAACGGTAACCCCTTTGGCAATCAACTCCCTGGCGATCTCAGCTTGGATATCAGAAAAGCCTATCACCAGGTCGGGCTGCAAGGCGAGAATTTGATCTATTTTGGCAGATGTGAATGCTGATACCTTGGGTTTTTCCTTTCGTGCTCTCTTAGGGCGAACCGTAAATCCCGTGATGCCCACTATCCTCTCCTCTTCCCCCAATAAGTAGAGCGTTTCCGTCGGCTCCTCAGTCAAGCAGACAATACGTTTCGGGAAGAAATCTATCTTTGTGCTCATAGGGTTTTTGTAGTTTCATTAAGGATAGTTATTAAAGCTATTTTTCTTTTTTTCCGCCAGTTTGGATTTTTTACAATTCCGATATCTTTATCTTCCACACAATGCGGATAGAAATATAAGACCGTATCTTCTTTGAAGAGCTGATATTCAAGGGAACCGGGTACTTTGCTGAGAGAGTCTCCTATTTCGGCTATTTGCCATAGAGGATAGGTGCAGAAAAAAGTTACTAATGCAACTGTATCTTTTCCAAACAGAGAGTCTTTTCCTAAATCTATTGTTAGTGTAGGTCTGCCCCAGTTTTTATGATCATGTGCTCTATTAATTATTTCTCCACATAATTTGTAAGGTTTTACATCTAAATAGGCAAGATCGTGCCTCGGTGGACCACGGAATTGAAAAAAAAGGATAAGAAGAAGAGAGATGAAAAAGCAAAAGGTTCCAAATCGCTCCATAGTTGGATTTTAATTCTTCAGCTGAGTAGTTGAATAAAATATATCCCTCTATACCTTAGGTCGAATGTCTCGACCGAAAGATACCTCCTATGCTTCCCCTCAAAACTCTCCAGCATTGAAGTATTGGGCTCATTTTTTTGACTTCCTACTAAATGGTGGGACTTGGAATATCCAACTCACATCCTTCATAGCGGTAATAGGAGTAAAACGTAAGTTTCTTTGCTGCTGAGACATTCGATCATAGGCAGGTGGAATCCTAAATGAATCACTTACTTACTCTACGATCAAACAATATCCTATTAAGGGATGGATCATCTTTGCAATAATGTATATAGAACCTATCACCGATATGAACCGGATCACTAGCATCATAGGCCTTATCATTAGCGGTATAATGATTTCCATCTACTGTAAAATAGATTTTTACATTTTTCCCTTTATAATGAATTATTTCATCTACCTCACCTTCTATATAAAGTTCAGACTTCTCTAAACATTCCTCCACTTCAGCTTGGAATGAAAAGCTTAGGTAAAGAGAAATGAGAATGAATATCAGGGATGCAATTCCTAAAACTAATTGTTTCTTATCCATCTATTTTCCTATCATAATTATGGCCTTAAAAATATCATTGTTCGAGTAGCATCACTCGGCTGCACATGTGAGGGAATGGTTACCATAGGCAGAATAGTTTTTTTAGTCTTTTTTGCACTCTCCTTTGTTACCTCTTTTAATGTTTGTCCAGTTGATGTACCCACCACAGAACCACTTGTGTTAGTTGCAACTTTAAATCCTTTACTATTAAATATAGCATTTTCAGCCCTTACTGCTTGCTTTTCAGTCTTAGAAAGAGGAGCAAAATTTGAAGGTATTAACGCCTTGGATGCAGCTTCTTTTGTCCCTTCAATAAGACTTGAGGTAGCTGAGGAAGTAACAAACCCAACCGTCCCATCTATAACCGTTTCTTCCATAGTTTTTTCTCCACCAATTAATTGGGAAGTTTTTAGTCCATTTTTCGCATTTACATCCACTAATGCCTTACCCCCTTCCACTGCTAGTCTAGCTGCAAGGGCTGCCTTCCCGCTACCTGGAGTAGGTGCCATACCGGCAACAGTCGCAATCCCAACATCTACCCAGTCCACGGATCTAAAGGCTTCGTTAATGTCTCCATCATGTACTGCGGTGTTAACAATAAGTTGGGTACCGAGCTCAATCCCTCCTTCAATTAATCCCTTTAATACTAGAGCAGGTATAGGAATATTCCCATCAGGATCAGTAAGATTGATTGGGTTATTCCAGGTATAATTATAGGGCGTTAGGTATAGCTGTTCTTGGGCTTCAGCTAACGCATCCACTCCCGTAAACCTTCCCAGACTCGGATCATACATTCTGGCACCATAATCATACAGTCCCAATCCCAGTTCAGTGTGCAGCTCCTTTCCATTGTATCGGAATCTGTTTTCGGTTTCCTGGAGGAAAGAGAGGGAGGCCATTCTCATTCCGAAGGGGTAGTAATGATCTTCTTGCAGAAGTTCTTCCTTCTCAATTTGGCCATTTTGATCCAGATCGGAGAAAATGACTCTGACATTTCCCAGATGATCTGTCAGGTTAAACTCATATCGAAAAGACCCTTGGCTGAGCAATGCCCTACCTTGCTCATGAGCAAGATGCTGCAGCTGTCCATCTTTGTAAAAGAACGCGTTCAGGTAATCGTGAGTCGTAAGCTGATTTGTCCCCCTATTAACC
>JBCDBC010000387.1:0-5446 GCA_039184535.1 Bacteroidota bacterium
CAGGCTAAAAGTCAACTCCATCTTTCTGCCATGAGGCTTACTAGGAGTGAGGAAGCTGCAAAAGATCTTATTCAGGAGACAGTGCACAAAGCCTTATTAAACAGAGATAAGTTCCAGCAAGGGACTAACCTTAAGGCTTGGTTGTTCATCATCATGAGAAATACTTTCATTACTCAATATCATAGAAGTAATAAGGTTCGTCCTTTCGAGAGTAGTTCTCAGTTTGATTACTTCGCCAATTCTACTGATCTGTCGGAGAATGGTACAGAAGAGAGGCTTTTACGAGAGAAAGAGATTAAAGCGCATATAGATCGCTTACCAGACATTTACAGAAGGTCTTTTAACTGGTATCTAGATGGGTTTAAGTATAGAGAAATAGCTGATATGCTAGATATCCCTATAGGAACAGTAAAGCATAGAATACATGTTGCCAGAAAGATTCTCAAAGAGAATATAACTAGGCAGCAGTCATTTCTTAGTACCTCTCTTAAGCAAGTGAGGTTGAATTAACTTGGTTTTTGATAATTGTTAGGAAAGATTTAAGAGCTTACGATGAAGTATCGTAAGCTCTTTTCTATTTATATCAGACTGCCACACTATGTTAATAAGAATGGTGGTTTGTAAGGAAATACCCTACTATTCTATTAGAGACATTCCATGATTCATCAAAGCGTAATTACCCAGTACGAGACGTGTGCTTTCATTATTAAAGAAAGGGAGTGATTTGAATGATTTGTTTAGTTGTGGCACTTTAAGAACAGGATAGCTGACTTGATGCAAATCTTACCTCTTACTCATACGTAAGCTTTAGTGCTAATCTCCTGTCTAATACAAGCTCCAAAGGAATCCACTGGCCCAAGCCCATGCATACTGTACCAGTAAGTACTTCCCTTTCAGGCTGATCATTTTTTGCTCAGCCTCTATGAGCTTAAGTTCCCGGGAGTTGATAAGGAAAAGCGTACTCTCTCCTGCCCTGAACTTCTGTTCTTCCCCTTCCAGCAGCCTACGATAATTTTGTAAGTTTTCGAGTTGAGTATCAATCTGGTTAAACACCCACAGCTGTTCATTATAGTAAGATCGGATCTTGTTACTTACTTCCAACCCCTTCTGGTCTGTCTCAAAATCTAGCTCCTGGATCTTCAGCTTTGTTAGTGCCAATGCACCTCTTTCCTTCCTTAGGAAGAGGGGAAACTCCAGATTAACCCCCCATTTATAATTCTGGCCTAGCTGAAGAGAGTTATCTATATTATTCTCAGCAAAGGTATTAGCAGATGATAAGAAATTATATTCTATATCCAGGACGGGCTTTAACTGCTCTGCTTTCCACCTCCTCTCTATCTCCAGATCTACTCTTTTAAAGGCCAGCTTCTGTATATCAGGATGAGATTCCAGGTTATCAATGATCTGGAACATAGAATCTTGGGTTACTGGTTCAGAAACCGGGAATATCTCAAGTTTTACAGGTCGCAGTCGATCTGTTACCTCTAAGGGTTCTTCATTCTCCGACCATAAGAAGGTTTCCATTTCCAGGGAGGCTTTCAGATAATTTAAATAGGATTCCTGCCTTAATACTTCAAAATTCTGTAACTGGGTAAAGGCTTCCACAGTATCTATACCCGCATAATCACCGGAGAAAAAGGTAGCCTTTACCGCATCAAATCTGATTTGGGATGCATTTACAGCCGCCTCATATAGCCGCAAGTTAGCAGAAGCCACTGTCCAGTTCACATAGGACTTGGCTGCATCCCAATAGAGGTCATTAATCAACCTAATTTGCTCTACTCTAGCAACATTCTGAAAGTTTCTTGCTTGTCTAATAGCTGCCCTACGTTGATCTATCATTAAACCTCTTGCAAGTGGTAGCACTGCTCCTACTAAGGCTTGGCCCTGTGAGGGAATGGTCCTCTCTGGATCCAGGAACAGGCCATCATTCCAGGCATAACTAGTCTTTAAGGTGATCCCTGTTGTGGTAGCTACCTTCAAACCACCCTCAAACAACCTCCAGTAATTCTTCTTATCAAAGTACTTATCATCATAGGTTCCAAATAGTTTAGGGTCAAAAGCACCTCTGGATTGTCTAAGGGTAGCTCTGGCTTGATCTCTAAATAGGGAGGATCTTTGGGAAATAGGGTGATTATCCTTGACCAAGGTCAGAAACACATCTGGTGTGAAAACAAGAAGACTATCATCCTGTGCCACACTTACTTGTGAACTGAAAAGTGAGATCAAAAGAAGGAGAAAGTTCCCTTTATGAAAAAGTCTCATCTTAAAATCCTGTTCCTTTGGTTTTACCATTTTTAACCTTTCCATCTTTATCGCCTTCCTTTTTGACACCCTCATAATATTCAGGCGGGAATCCATTTAGCTGTCGCCATATCTCATACCAGAGAGGTACATCGTTCAATAAGGCAAATGCATTTACCCCAGAACCTACACGTAAGGGCTGAGGCCAGCCGTTATGTACGGAGTCTGCTTCCTCTATGAGCACACGGTACAGACCATTCTCACTGATATTATTCTCTACCGCATATACTTCTCCTCTAAATGTACCGAAAGAGGCATTAGGCCATCCAGAACCAAATACAATAGCTGGCCAACCATCAAACTCCAACTGAACAGGCTCTCCTCTCTTGATTAGGGGTACGTCTACAGGACGAATAAAAATCTCTGCTGCCAATTCCACTTCAAGCGGAACTATACTCACTACTGACTCACCCTCCTTAACCGTCTCTCCTATTCCAGATTTAAGGGCTTTGTTAATAAAGCCGTCCTGAGGCGCTATGATGTAACGGAAATTGGCCCGGTACTCATAATTACTGTACTGGTTTTCCATCTTTTGTACCTGAGCTTCTGCTTCAAACCTGTCTGACATCGCACTTTGCTGGTCAGAACTGGCTTTCGCTATTTTCTCTTGGTACTCATTTGCTATGTTATTGAAACTGATCCTGGCATTCAGAAGAGCTACTCGGGATTCTGCCAGCTTATTCTGACTAGAAATCAGCTTTGCGGTGGCTTCTTGTCGCTCCTTCCGCATCTTCTCCAGATCTGTCCGGGACTTTAAGTCCTGTGCAAAGAGGGTTTCCCACCGCTTTAATTGAAGCAAGGCAATGGAGTCATTTACTTCCGCAGCTCTCAAATCAATACTATCTGCCTGGACTTTGAAGAAGGTTTGTCTGATTTTATTTTCGCCCTCTTGAAGTTTCAGATCACGAGTAGCTGCCAGGGCATTTATTTGCTGCCCCAAGGCTCTGGTTTTCTGCCCGTAAGATTCTATGGAACCGGACTTGGCATCTATCTGCGCACGCGTTCTATCCAGTAGGGCAGGATCAAAGTAAGCATCTTTTATCTCAGAGATGTACAAAATGGTATCTCCTTTAGATACTGTATCTCCTTCCGTTACGTACCACTTCTCTATTCTTCCTGCTACGGTAGATTCTATGGTTTGGGGTCTTTGGTTAGGTCTTAGGGTAGTCAGCTTCCCACTAGCATTAATATTTTGCGTCCAGGGGGCAAAGAGAACCGCGATAAACACAACCAGAAACCCGATCAACCAATAAGTTAAGATATGAGCCAGGTTAGGATTCATAATCTCCCCAAAGGAAGAGTATTTATCCTTTACTATATTTTCATCAACACGATTGTCTGATATATTCAGCATGTGCGCAGATTATTTGAATAAGTTGTCGAAATAGGGCTTTTGAGAAATCTCATCGTAAGTTCCCACATCCTTGATAGAGCCTTTCTCCAGCACGATGATTTTATTACACTTAGCTGCAAAGGTAGGATCGTTAGATACTGAAACTACTGTTCGCATTTCTGCACAAGTGAGGAACTCACAAATTCTCTCTCTCTCATCTTTTTCCCACATAGAAAAGAAATCATCCATCACCAAAAGCTGAGGTCTTTTGGCTACACACCTTGCCAGGATCAACTTTCTCACGACTGACTGCGGTAAAGTAGGTGTTTCAGGGACTATGTTGGTTTCCAGCCCCATAGGAAGTGAGTTCACAAAGTCATGCAACTCCAACTTAGAAAGTGCCCACTGTACATCCTCAAATGATACATCCGGACTTCCCATCTCCAGGTTCTCAAGGACAGTGCCCTTGAAAAGCGTTTTTTGAGAAAGACAGTCCCCTATGTATGAGCGTAAGCTGATAGGGTCCAGGTTCATCAAGGGCACATCATTAAAAGCGATGATACCATTGTAGTGCTCATACAAGCCGGAGACTACGTTTAGAAGCATGGATTTGCCTGATCCACTAGGCCCTGATATACATACCTTCTCTCCAGGTAGAATATCAAAGGAAACGTTCTTAAGAGAAAGGTCATAATCATATGGAAATTTGAAATCTACATTCTTGAATTGAATGTCTATTCCCTGCCCTGTATTAATATTCTCAAACTCCATCCCTTTGTGCCTTTCCAAAGGGAGGTCTGTCACCTTTCCTATTTTTTCCATCCCCGTGAGTACATCGTAGATGGTCTCCATACTCTGAATAAGCTTCTCCACTGAAGAAATAACCATCAGAATGATGATTTCTGAGGCGACAAACTGTCCTACATTCATTCTTCTTTCTATCAAAAGAATACTACCTAGGATAAGGAGGCCCGCAGTTACGATGGTCTTAAAGGCCACAATATTAGAGAACTGGGTAATGAGAACCTTAAAGTGGTTTTTTCTAGCAGTGAGATAGTTTGAGACTAGGCTGTTGGTTTTTTTCAAAGCCAGATCTGTTTCCCCTGCCAGCTTAAAAGAGCTTAGCGCTCTCGCCATCTCCTCTAGCCAGTAAACTACTTCATATTTGTGGTTAGATTCTTCAAGACTAGTTACGAGTCCCCTGGGTCCTGTATACCTAAAAATCAGAAACAATAGAAGGACCAGAATAAGTCCAAAAATGATGAAGAAGGGATGATAAAACGAGAGTAGGATCAATCCAAAGATGATCTGGATTCCAGCTGTGGAAAGGTCAATCAATATTTTGGGGAGTCCCTTCTGCACGTTCATGGTATCGAAAAAACGATTGACCAGCTCAGGCGGATAATACTTAGCTAAAGCCTCCATCTTAATCCTGGGAATTCGATAAGCAAATTCAAAGGAGGCTCGGGTAAAGATCCGTTGTTGAATCATCTCCGTTATGGACATCTGCATAATCTGTAAACCTCCTACCACCGCAGTACCCAAGGTCACTACTATAATGAGCAGCACCCAGGATGAGGATAGCTGATTGGCAAGTACCTGACTGATGATAGCTTGAATGCCCAGAGGAAGGGACAGATAAATGAGACCATTAAAAATGGCATAAGTATATATATGCCCTATTTCTTTCTTTTCTAATGAAAGGAGCCGAAAGAACCTTTTCAATGGTTTCCCTACTAGTGAGTTTTCCTGATCCATATACTATTTGATAGCAACACACTCAATTATGATAGCTTTACTCTTAACGTA
>JBCDBC010000388.1:0-5443 GCA_039184535.1 Bacteroidota bacterium
AGGGCGTCCAAGTCCTGATATCGGTTAATCCCTTTCTGAAAATAAAAGCCTGGTTGCTGGATGGTTCCTATCAGATCAGAGCTCAGCAAGAAATATGACAATATATGATCTCGGGTGTCGGTAAGTGAACCCAATTGATCCTGATTGATTACATGTACCGAAATGTTAGCAGGTACGGGGAGGTTATCTGGGTCTTTTACGTGGATCTCCAGTTCACTCTTTTCCCGTTGCAGATAGGAATCCTTAGCTGAGAGAATGTCAATGTTCAGTCTGCTTTCTGGCCGCTCGTTAAAGAAAAGTCGCTCTGCCAGGGGATTGTAAGCTATATCTGTCATGCTGAGCGCTATTACCCCTTCTGGAAGTGAGTTTTGGGGTAAGCTAAAAATGAGCTGCCCTTCCCTAAATTGTCCCTTTACCTCGAAATACCCTTCTCCTCTGCAAGCTACCTTAAAGATGACACTGTCCTTCTTCAGGTAATTTGAAGTGGCCCTCACCCGTATATTTTGTCCTACCTTAGTTACCGACAACACATTTCCTTTCTGGCTCACCTTAGGGAGTAGAATTACTTTTTCTACGGGAGAATTAAGGCGGGCCATATAGGTAAGGCTGCTATCTGCCTTAGGGAGGGTAAAGTATCCCATCCCCAACTCATTGGTGCTAAATGGCATAACTAATTTACCCTCCTGAGTCAGGATCTCTCCTGCTACATAAACTCCCTTTCCACTTGCCCCTAACGCCTTAACTCCTACTTTACTTGTTAAGCCGTGCACCAGATATCCACTTTCTGGAAAAAACTGTACGCCCAGGTAGGTATCGTCTAGCACGAAGGTTTTTGCATAGGTATGCAGGTTTTCTGTTTCCAGAGATAGCCTAACGAAATTAACGCTATCAGGGATTTCGTATATCAACTCATAGACAGCCTCCTGCTTTGGCTTGATTAAGAGGCTATCGCTGACATCCTCCATTATCATTATAACTGGAAGCTTTCCTGTATGGGCTTTGTCGATGAGCAAAGGATCAAATTGAACCTTAAGTAGTTGATTCCTATTTTCTCCTTTTAGCAGGCTAAGCTGGGAAATAGGATTTGGGGGTGATTCCGTTGAAGTAGATAGAATTTGGACATAGGTGTGGTAAAAAAATTCCGGCCCAAAATTTTCATTCCATCTTGTGTATGCCCGAATCATATAACTTCCTTCATTATACTGCTGGCGCAAATCGAAATGGCCTGACCCAATACCGTTCTCTAATTTGAGAATTTTGGCGTCTATGATGGATTCCCCTGGCCCAATCAGCTCCACATATAATACTTTACTTAGCTGGCTGGGTAAGTGAAATGCTGCATCAGTTACTATGGCTTTCATCCATATAGTCTGGTCCTTTGTGTAGACTTTATTATCTAGTTGCAGATAAATTTTTTCAGCTACAGCTGCAGGTGTTTCTTGCCCCATTAGCCTGATGGAGGGGAGCATAATACATACTGCCAACCAGGCTGTATACATAAATAAGCGTTCTATATGCAAGTAGGGTTGGGGGGTCATAGAAGTTTACCATTAGTCCCTTAAAGCACCTTCCAACATAGGCCGAAAGAGAATTGTGAGCTTGTCAAATTAAAACTAACAAGTATAGCTTCAATTCCTACCCGCTAATCTATTTTTTGAACAGCTACATAGTTATCATTCTTAGCAGAGAACTCCCCAGATAGACAGGTCTTGTATGATCTAAAGAGAGCTCTTTGTACATGTAACCTATTCATGACTATTGTGTATTAGATGTTAATGATGATCCAAAACTCTAAAACATGGATAGGCACTTCGTCTGATTGGATTCAGAAAGACGTCCGGATGAGCATCAGGACTTGTTGAATAATCAGGATCTGAGGGGATACCTTTTCGGTTAGCTATAAGAGGAGCCTGTAAAGCTTCCTGTAACAAGAAGGCATAATTCCTAGTTGTAGCTAACATATAAATTCCTTAGCTATGCTACTTATCAAGGGATGTTTACTCACTCACCTATAATTTGAACTATGAAGATGATTACTACTCGATTCCTATGTACATGTGGGATGCTATTTTCTTTCCTAAGCGCATTTGCCCAGCCTGTGGAGTGCGATGGAAGAAGGTATATTTTCGGTAATTTTGAAGTAGACAGTACCATGGCGGTCCCCTTTGGACAGTCGGTAACCCTGGGAGGGGATACCCTGGAACTGGCCATGGATGTATACGAGCCAGCCAATGATGATGCGCCCTCCAGACCGCTTATCGTCATGGCGCACGGCGGTGCATTTGTACAAGGGGATAGAAGTCAATTGAGAGGGCTTTCTATTGCTTATGCAGAGGCAGGTTATGTGTGTGCCACCATCTCTTACCGTTTGATCGACATTGAGCTGACTGATTCTACCACTTTTGGGGAAGGTGTCCTTATGGCCATAGCAGATATGAGGGCTGCCATCAGATACTTTCGCCAAGACGCTGCTGGGGATAACACCTGGAACATTAATCCTAACACTATCTACGCTGGGGGAGCTTCTGCTGGAGCTGTTATGTCGGCTAACCTGGCTATGTTGGACAGGGATGATGAGATACCCGAATACATTCAGGAGTTAATTGACAGAAATGGGGGATTTGAAGGCAATACTAATGACATTACCGAATACACTTCTGAAGTACAGGGAGCCATTCTATATTCAGGTTCTATCCTGAGAACTTCCTGGATGGATGCTGATGATCCACCATACGTGGCTTTCCATGAAGAATTTGACCCTATAGTCCCTTGTGGATACGCCTCTACGGATGTAGTGGATTTCGAAGCCTTTGCTTATGGTGCCTGCGCTATGCAGGAAAGGGCAGAAGAGGTAGGGCTAAGACAAACCACCACCATATTCAGGGGAGATTCTTCCCATGTAGGCTATTTCTCCGGCTTCAATCAAACGGCAGTAGTAATTAGCTCATTTTCCTTCTTGGAGGACCTGTATTGTAGCCAAACCAATACCGTTTCCATAGATCCTTCTTTAAATGCATCTCTTCAGCTATATCCTAATCCGGCCTCTGATAGAATCGTCATTTCCTCTGATGCTACTCAGGCTAGGGGAGAAATGGAGATCATAGACCTGGAAGGTCGTAGCCTATTCAAGGAGAATATCCAAACCAATGCTGAGATCAGTTTACCCGATATAGCTAGTGGAATGTATCAGGTGATTTTCACCACCCATAAGGGTAGGAGAGCAGTGAAAAAATTACTCATACAGTAAATTAGGCCAACAAAATTCAAACAGCGATAGCCTGAATGTAAACTCAGGCTATCGCTGTTTTAGTTTTATGTGTATCTTCTCTTTTCCTTAACACAATTCTCTACATTAATCCTCCGTCAAGCATGTATTTCAAAGAAGAACACAAACTATTCAGACAAACCCTCAGAGCTTTTTTGACCAAAGAAGTGATTCCCTACATAGACGAATGGGAGAAAGAAGGAGAAATTCCCAGAGAGATCTATCAGAAGTTTGGCGAAATGGGCTACCTAGGGCTATCGGTACCTGAGGAACATGGAGGAATGGATGCTGATATCTGGTATTTTGTGGTTCTTCAGGAGGAAATGAATCGTATTAACTCAGGTGGATTTTGTGCAGCCATAGGCTCTCACTTTATGTTGGCGCTTACACATATGGAGGCTGAGGGAAATGAAGAGCAGAAGCAGAAATATCTAGTCCCCGGTGTTAAGGGAGAAAAGATTGGCTGCCTGGCCATTACGGAGCCATTTGGCGGTTCGGATGTACAAGCCATACGCACCACAGCTATAAGGGAAGGAGACGAGTACGTAATCAATGGCTCAAAAACCTTCATCACCAATGGGGTAAATAGCGATTTTATCATAGCTGCTGTCAAAACAGATCCTGACGCCAAAGCCAATGGGATCAGCATGATCATCATTGATAGGGACACTCCCGGCCTAAGTGCTACCAAACTCGACAAACTCGGCTGGCGTTCTTCTGATACAGGAGAAATCGCCTTTGATGAGGTGAGAGTTCCTGTATCTAACTTACTGGGAGGAGAGGGAAGAGGCTTCTTCTACATTATGCAGCATTTTGTATCTGAACGTCTGGCCATGGGACTGGGAGGAGTAGCTTCCTCAGAGCACGCGCTCAAACTTACCCTGCAGTATATGAGCGAACGTGAAGCCTTTGGGAGAACCATCAACAGGTTCCAGGTCCTCCGCCACAGGATAGCCCAGCTAGCCGCTGAAGTGGAAGCCAATAAAGCCTTCGTGTATCAGCTCTTCTATCGATATGAGCAAGGAGAATACCTGGTAAAGGAAGCTTCCATGGCGAAACTATTAGGTACACAGCTAGCAGATAAGGTAGCTACCCAATGTCTTCAAATGTACGGAGGCTATGGTTTCATGGAAGACTATCCCATGGCCAGATTCTTCAGGGATTCACGCTTAGGGCAGATAGGTGGAGGCACCTCTGAAATTCTCTGCGAAATCATCGCCAAGATGCTCATAGATGACAAGGCCTACAGGTCGGAAGCCTAACGGCAGAGGCTCTGTTTTTCGAGAACCGCAAGATTTGGGTTGGTAACTCAGGCATATACATGTTTCTTTAAGAAAAAAGAATATGCTATTCGACCTGAGCCAGAGCCAACGTCTGAAAGTTCTCCAACATACCATTAATAGATTAGATGATTTCTATGAGCATACCAGCTCCAGAAAAGTATCTCCAAAACTTGAAGTAGAGGAAATTCTGTCGACTGTAACAAGCGAAACATTTACAGCAAAGAAATCCCCTAATGAGGCCGTAAACCATGTCATTAGTGCATTAGAGAAATATTCCGTCCATACCCCACACCCTGACTATTTTGGCTTATTTAACCCAAGAGCCAATTTCTCTGGAATCCTCGCAGATTTAATTACTTCAGTTTATAATCCTCAACTGGCGGCCTGGAGCCATGCCCCTTTTGCGGTGGAGGTCGAGAATCACCTTATTAAGGAGCTGGGTAAAAAATTTGGCCTGAAGGAAGCCCAAATTGATGGGGTATTTACCACGGGTGGGGCAGAGGCTAACTTAACCGCCATCCTCTGTGCCTTAAATGAAGCCTTCCCCTCCTATGCTAATGAAGGCTTCATTGGTCTGGCTCAAAGACCTGTTATCTATTGTTCAGAAGAATCACATCATTCCGTAGTAAAGGCAGCCCGAACAGTAGGCTTAGGAAAGAACTCTGTGAGAACTGTTCCTGTACATGATTCTTTACAGATGGACGCCAGACAGTTACTGAAATACATTAAAGAAGATCAGCAAGCCGGAAATCTTCCCTTCCTACTAATCGGTACAGCAGGTACCACCGGCACAGGAGCCATAGATAACTTAGGAGAATTACAGAAGATTGCCCACGCGCATAATCTTTGGTTTCATGTTGATGCTGCTTATGGAGGAGCTGCCATCCTTAGCCAC
>JBCDBC010000389.1:0-5431 GCA_039184535.1 Bacteroidota bacterium
ACAGAATTTCCTATGACCGTTACCGGCAAAATCCGGAAAGTGGAAATGCGCAGAGTTAGTTCTGAAGAACTGAATCTTTCAGTCTAATAGCGCAAGTATGAATTCCTGAGAATTATTTGTTATCCCAAATGATAGTTTGAAACCTGTATAGGCGCGCAGGAATCATCAGAGGAGGATTCTTTTTCTCAAATTTCTCATTAGAAATGAAGCCAGTGGACTCTGAAACCCAGCAGATGGACTCGGCTTGTCCCAGACTTTTCCAGTCGCCAATCTTCACATGCCTGGGTGATTCTGAGAAGAAGGAGTGGTCCTCTTGCTCATCAAATCGCCAGATCATGACTCCTTTGCTAAGTGGATCAAATCCTAAGAGTAACAATTCTTTCTGATCAGAGATATCAGCCGCGGTGATCATGCCTTGGGTAACGTAGGTTTCTACATGCTTAGCTACCTGATCTCCGGTCTGTGCTGGCAGTGTATAGTGATGTATTCCTTCCTGGTCTCTATTCTTGGTAAAGAGATGGATGAGACCATCAGAAATGACAAAGGCTTCGCAGTCAAATGCATGTATGGGGCCTGGTTCAAAGGAGTCCTGGTCTTCATAATTGAAGCGGATGATTTCTGCGAAAACGTAAGGTTCGGATAGTTTATCGATAGGAACACGATAAATAGCCAGATTTTGTCTTTTCCCCTGATTATTTCCAAAATCTCCTACATACAGATACTTATCATCCTTAGCCAAGTCTTCCCAGTCTCTGTTCTTTACATTTACCAGTTCCACAGTATGGAGAATATCTCCGGTTCCTGGATCTACCTCATATACCTCAGCCTTATTCCCACTATCATTGATGGACCAGACTTTCCCGTTGAGATAGACTAGACCCGAGCTTTCACTAAGCTTAGTGGTAAGCTCTCCATAGGGCCTTAGCGGATTATCTATGGTATCTTTTGGGGTTATTGAAAGGGGATTCTCAGGTTCCGGATCGGTACTAGTTATAAGAGGAGAAAAACTGAATAAGAGCCAAGCAGGGAGTAGAAAAATCAGGTGAAATGACATAAGATTTTACTATTGTCCGCTCAATGTTGAAACAATGAAGCCTAACATTATATGTACGATTCTTCTGCCGAAATATTCTAAAATACAATGTGTAAGAAAGGGAATGGATTTGCCATTTTGGCACAATATTCTAGGAAAATTTGACATAATGGCAGAGGTGTGTGAATGGAGTGATCTTTGATGATAAAAGAGAGAAGCATATTAAAACGGATAAACTCAAATGAATTTTAATCATTACACCATAAAAGCGCAGGAGGCCATCCAAAAAGCTGCTGAAGTTGCCAAGCGATATGGACAACAATCAGTGGAGACGGGCCATGTGCTAAAGAGTTTGCTGGAAGTAGATGAGAGTATCATTCCTTATATGCTCAAGAAGCTGGGGGTGAATACAGCTTTTCTGGACCAGAAACTTGAAGAATTACTGGGCGGATACGCTAAGGTAACAGGTGCCAGCGGAGGACAGTATTTGTCAAACGACCTCTATAAGGTGTTGGAAACTGCCAATCAGGAGGCAGGTAAGATGAAGGATGAGTTTGTGAGCATGGAGCATCTGCTCCTGGCTCTGGTAAATTCCTCCAATGGAGTTGCGAAAGTGCTGAAGGAACAAGGGGTAACAGATAAGGCACTTAGGAAGGTCATCACAGACATGAGGGGAGGAAATAGAGTAACAGATCAGAATGCGGAGAGTACCTATAATGCACTGACCAAATATGCCAGAAATCTAAATGAGCTAGCCAGAAAGGGAAAACTGGATCCGGTGATAGGAAGGGAAGATGAGATCAGAAGAGTCATTCAGATTCTTTCTCGCAGAACTAAGAATAATCCCATTCTCATAGGAGAACCTGGGGTAGGGAAGACGGCCATAGCAGAAGGGCTGGCACACAGGATTATACAGGGAGATGTACCTGAGAACCTGAAATCTAAGAGTATATATTCACTGGATATGGGAGCTTTGATAGCTGGTGCCAAATTTAGAGGGGAGTTTGAAGAAAGATTGAAGGCAGTAGTGAAGGAGGTCGTAGGAGCTGAAGGATCCATCGTCCTATTCATTGATGAGATCCATACGCTGGTAGGCGCAGGTAAGACTGAGGGTGCTATGGATGCGGCTAACATACTGAAGCCTGCATTGGCCAGGGGAGAGTTGAGAGCAGTAGGCGCTACTACCCTGGATGAATATCAGAAATACATTGAAAAGGACAAGGCGCTGGAGAGGCGTTTCCAGACGGTTTTGGTGAAAGAACCTGGCGTAGAAGATACGGTTTCTATTCTCCGGGGATTGAAGGAGAGGTACGAGGTACACCATGGCGTGAGAATAACAGATGGAGCCATAGTAGCTGCAGCAGAACTATCTGACAGATATATCTCTGACAGATTTCTGCCTGATAAAGCTATAGACTTGATAGATGAGTCAGCCGCCAAACTAAGGCTTGAAATGGATTCCTTACCTGAGGAGTTGGATGAGGTAGAGAGAAAGGTCAAATACCTGGAAATAGAGAGAGAGGCCCTGAAACGTGAGAAGGATGATAAGAAGGTCAAGGAGATAGAGGGGCAACTAGCCAACCTTGAGGAGGATAGAAAACGACTCCGAGCGCATTGGGAGGCAGAAAAAGGAGTCATCGACCAGATTCGTGCGGCCAAAGCCTCAGTTGAGCAATTAAAGGTAGAAGCGGAGGAGGCAGAGCGAAAGGCAGACTTTGGGAGAGTGGCTGAAATCAGGTATGGGGATTTAGTAGCACAAGAGGAGAAAATCAAAGTGCTGAAGGAAGAGTTGCAAACCTACCAGACAGACCTGAGAATGATGAAGGAGGAAGTAGAAGCAGAAGATATAGCTGAGATCATCTCCAAGTGGACAGGTATACCAGTTAGCAAAATGGTAGAGTCTGAGCGGCAGAAGCTATTGAGATTGGAGGATGAGCTACACAAGAGAGTAGTGGGACAGGAGGAGGCCATAGTGGCAGTGTCTGATGCTATCAGAAGGAGTAGGGCAGGTTTGCAGGACCCTAATAGGCCCATAGGTTCTTTCATCTTTCTGGGATCTACGGGAGTAGGAAAGACGGAGTTAGCTAAGGCCCTGGCAGATTTTCTCTTTGATGATGAGCGGAACATTGTGAGAATAGACATGTCCGAGTATCAGGAGAAACATGCGGTAAGTAGATTAGTAGGAGCGCCTCCGGGATATGTGGGCTATGATGAGGGTGGACAGTTGACAGAAGCGGTGAGAAGGAAGCCTTACTCTGTGGTGTTGCTGGACGAGATAGAGAAGGCCCATCCTGATGTGTTTAACATCATGTTGCAGGTATTGGATGACGGTAGGTTGACGGATAATAAAGGCAGGACGGTAGATTTTAAAAATACCATCATCATCATGACCTCCAATTTGGGATCTCATTACATACAGGAGAGATTTGAGGAGCTCACAGAGAATAATAAAGATGCCATGATGGTCCTTATTAAGGAGCAGGTGCTGGATCTCTTGAAGAAACAGATGAGACCAGAATTTGTGAACAGAATAGATGAGACCATTGTATTTGCCCCCCTAAGTGAGGAGGACATGCGTAAGATTGTGCGCATACATGCCACCGCTTTGAGTGAAGTACTGGCTGAGCGTAACATTCAGCTAAGCTTCCAGGAAGAAGCACTGGATCTGTTGGCGAGCCTGGGATATGACCCCCAGTACGGAGCCAGGCCCATCAAGCGCATGATGCAGAAGGAGGTGATTAACACCCTTTCCAAGGAGATCCTGGCAGGTAATATCCTGTCAGACAGCCAAATACACGTGGTCCTGCAGAATGGCCAACTGAAATTTGTCAATGAAAAATCGAAAGAAATAAGTTAGTAGTAAGTAGTGTTTGTTTTGATGTCGGAGCGTTTCTTCTCAGTGGAGGACGCTCCGTTTTTGTATGGCAAGAGCACCAAAAATGAATCTTTCAGCATTTGATAGAAAAAAATGAAAATTTCTCTGAAAAAGCGACAACGATTCAGAAAATTCTCACGTAATTAAAGTATATCTCTCCAAACCATTAACTGTTATGTCTACTAGAACTAGAAATTTCTGGATCCTTACCACTTTTATCGCTCTTGGCTTCGCAATGAATAACTGGTTTAACTTTACCCCTAATCAAACTAGTTGTTTAACCTCCTCCTCATACACCTTCCATCATGATACTGATGATGAGTATGGCTACTCTTCTTATGAGGAGAGATGGGAAAAATGCCAGAAAAGAAAACTACAATCCAGAAAACGTTCTACCTGTAGTGCAGTAGCTACCCCTTTGTTGACTAAACAGGCTTATCCCATCAATAAATACGAAGTGAAAAAGGCAATAGGCCCCGCTGCTGATGGTACTCAGGGATATATTCTGATGCGCGTAAAGGTGGATGAGAATGGACAGTATGTAGCCCACAAAATCATGGTTAAGGGGAGTGATGCATTAACAGATGCTTGCGAAAGACATATAGACAAGCTAACCTTTACACCCGCCTATGAAAATGGCGAGGCAGTACAAAGCTGGGTATCCGTTTCCTTCGACTTTTAGGAAGCTTAAAAATATAAGTGTTTCAACGTTTTGAGTCATCCTGAAAGGGATGACTCATCTTTTTTAGGATAAGTTTTTTCCATGACCACATAGCTAATCCCTCCCTTCTCATAGCGTTCTTCAGTTTCTCTCAAACCAAACTTATGCTAGTAGCTGCCTTTGTGAATCCGTGCATTACACCAAATTTTATCCAGCTGTTCATTTTCTGCCCATTCCATGATGTGTCTAAGAAGGGGAGTTCCATAGCCCTTCCCTTGACATGCAGTTAGTGTCGCAAACTTCCTAAACTGAGCAGAAGAGCCTTCTTGAAATAAAGAAATCACAGACACCAGTTTATCTTGAAGGAATAATCCATAGTGTAGTCCTAACGCATCATTAGGCAGTTTGATATAGTTCAAAGGCTTGTCCGGCCACATAGCTTCATGACGGATAGGGAGAGTTTCAGACGCGCTGATTTTACGGATTTGGGAGTCGATCACATGATTTTGTTTTCTCTCGTACATCTACAACTTTCTAAACTTCTCATAGTGGACTTGTTCACCTATTTGGATTTTCATAACATAGAACCCGGGAGTGATGTTCTCCAAAGATATGTGAGAATTATTTTTCGCTTGTTTAATATCATGATTTAGGATTCGTTGGCCGCCAAGATCCAAAATACTCACCTTCATAAGTTTTCCTTGAGATCCCTCAGGAATGCGAATATGGATAAATCCTGTTGTGGGATTTGGGTAGATCTGAATATCTGATATTAAGCCCTTGGAAAGGGAAGTAGTTAATGGATTAAGTAGTTTAAGGTAATCTGTTAATTCATAGACTGGATTCAACTGTTCAGGTATGG
>JBCDBC010000390.1:0-5430 GCA_039184535.1 Bacteroidota bacterium
GACAAAAAATATATATCTCCTGTGGCGACTATACTACCACAGAGAATGTCATTCACCTTCTGCTAGCCAGAATAGATGGTGCCCCTAAAGGAACCAAAGGAATTTCTCTGTTCATTGTCACTAGAGAAAGAATAGAAGAAGATGGCTCATTTACAGATAATGACGTAACCACAGCTGGACTGTATGTGAAGATGGGACAAAAAGGAAATCCCGCGACTCATCTCATGTTCGGAGAAAAAGATGACTGTCGTGGATATCTGGTAGGAGAAGCTAACAGAGGCCTTAGCTATATGTTCCAGATGATGAATGAGGCCCGTATCATGGTAGGTATGGGAGGAGCGGCCATAGCTTCTGCTGCTTACTACACCTCTCTCAAGTATGCCAATGAGCGTCCACAGGGAAGATTGATTCAGGCTAAAGACGTTTCTCAGGATCAAACCCTCATCATTAATCACCCAGACATTAAGAGAATGCTTCTTCTTCAGAAAGCCATTATGGAGGGGAGTTTGAGTTTGGTACTGGAATGCTCCAAGTATTCAGACCTGGCTGAGGTCACTGAAGATGAGGAAAAGGAGAAATATGATATGCTGTTGGATATTCTTACGCCTATCGCTAAGACATACCCATCAGAATACGGCATGGTTTCCGTAAGTAATGGTTTGCAGATTTTTGGTGGTGGAGGATTCTGTAAGGACTTCCCACTTGAGAATTACTATAGAGACATCAGAATTTATCCTATCTATGAGGGTACTACTGGTATACAGTCTCTGGATCTACTGGGAAGAAAAGTAACCATGAAGGGAGGAGCTGCTGCTATGCACCTGTTCCAGGAAATTAACCAGACTATGGAAGAAGCTTCTACCCTGGAAGCGCTTAAGCCCTATGTAGAGAAGTTAAAGGACGCTGTTCAGCAACTCCAGCAGGTTACCATGCATCTGGTAGGAATGGCTCAGAAGGGAGACATAGAACGCTTCCTGGCTGACGCTAACCTTTACATGGAGATGTTTAGCATTACAGCTGTAGCTTGGCAATGGCTGAAGATGGGGATTGTAGCCAAACAGGCTATGCTTACGCAAAATCCTGAAGGTTCTGAGCAGGAGTTCTATGAAGCAAAACTTCATACCATGAAGTTCTTCTTCCACTATGAATTACCTAAAACACTCGGTCTAAAAGAGCGTCTCATGGATCCTGTAGCCCTTACACTATCAGACGCCACCGTTTCTGCGACATAACAACTGTTTTTTTAGATAACCTTAAGATGCTAATCCAATTCCCATTGGGTTAGCATCTTTTTTGAAGGGTCCTCCTGCTGGTTCGGGCTTTCAAATACGTTTCTTTATCCAGAACTATTTTAGTATCTTTTATCAGTGAATAGCCTGTGTATAATGTACTTACCTACTCCTCCTTCCACACCATCATAACCAAGACTATACAACTCAAAAGACTATGCATACACTTCTACCTAGAATAAGTTTTCTCTTCGTCCTCTCTCTCTTGATAGCATGTTCCAGCACCAAAGAGGCCACAGATCAAACCCTCTATGCTTCCGGGGAAGAAAAAATCGAAATTGGATACGGAAATACTAAGAGCAAAAACAAATTGGGCTCTATGGAAAAGGTGGAAACAAATAATCCCAACTTATCATTGGCAGATTACCTAAGGAGAGTTCCGGGAATTAGTGTCCAAGGAAGTGGAGATAACGCCAGAGTTAGGATCAGAGGGGGGATTACCAGCGCAGGGATGAGTGAAGAACCTTTGTATGTGCTTGATAACGCACCTATGGGGAGGTCTTACCAGGCAATCTCCAATATGGTAGATGTAAATGACATAAAGAGCGTGTCTGTCCTGAAGGATGTTTCTTCCACAAATATCTATGGCGTGAATGGCACTAATGGCGTGGTTCTCATTACTACCAGAAAAGAGAATTATAAAAAGCCTAACAAAAAGAAAATTAAGCTGGAGGAGGCTGAATCAGGAGAAAAGGCAAAAGGATAGGTCCTAAGGACTCTTTAATAATATAAGGCTGCCTTCCTTAAAAGAACAGTATCCTATTTTTCTTCCAGCTTCCAGCTATTATCATCCCTATCCTTTTCCAATATGAGCAGATGAGGATCTAACTGGATGTTAGCAGGTTTTTGAGTCACGCTCAGGCTCGCATTAGTAGAGTTAGAGGCCAGTCTGACCCATCTGGTTTCCAACAATTGATTCTGCTCATCATAAAACCCAACCTCTATCCAGTCATCCAACTCCAGCGTTTTAGGCTGTTTCTTCTTATCGCTTAGGGCTAGTTCCCATTTTGAGGCCTTAATGCTCATCTTTACGTCATATCCGCCATGAGAAGGAGATATGCTCGCATCCGTTATCTCATTCTCAAAATAGCTCACCTTCATAAACTGTTCATGTATATAGCCGATCAGGGAATCAGGAAGGGACGTTTCCAGATGATGTATGAAGTCGAGAGAAGTTGGGTAGGGGGGATGTAAATCTGTATGCGATTCATAAAAGTCTGCCAGGATCTGGTTAAACGTTTCTTCTCCTATCAGGCGACTTAGGGTATGTAGAACCACCGTCCCTTTTCCATAACTCACATACTGCTGTGGAGACTCTACCAGATAAAGTGGTGGCTCTATCCCGGACTCATTATTATGCCCCCTCCAGTATCGTT
Organism: Bacteroidota bacterium; assembly: GCA_039184535.1. Classification (GTDB taxonomy): domain Bacteria; phylum Bacteroidota; class Bacteroidia; order J057; family J057; genus JBCBKZ01. The sequence goes on from JBCDBC010000390.1 coordinate 2,666, forward strand.
TATGCTGAAGACTGAGAAAATCCTTTGCACGTTTTTCTCCAAAATAACTCTCATAGGTTTTTAGACTAAGGTATTCTGTTATGCTTTCCGTCAGCATGCTCGCTCCTTTTGCACGGGCTGGAATAAAGCTAGAGCCCCACCAGTGATGGATAAGCTCATGAGAAGACACATAATAGGCAAGGTCTATTTTGTCATTATGGGTACCCGGGTTTGAGACAAAGCGGATTTCTGATAGGTGAAGATTATTGGCAAAGGCAGTGGCGTAGGTCCCTTCTGAATCCGGAAACTCTACTATCCGAAGCGTATCATACCCATATTTGCCAAAGTATTTCTCCAGATACCTAAAGGTATGGCTAACTCCCTGATAAATCGCCTCTAGATTTTGCCGGTGATGGCTGTAGACTTCCACCTGCTTTCCTTCCAGCTTTTTGCTGGTCTTATGGAATTCACCGGAACTGATCCCAAAAGAAAACTTGATGGGCTTAGGCGTCTTATACTGAAAATGATTTCGCCGACTTTCCTGCCAATGTTTTGCCAGATTTCCCGGTGCTATTACCCACTGATCTGAATCCGTAGAGATGCTTAAAGAGATGTCCACCAGATCTGCATCCATAGCATGGTAGCTCTGTTTATGCGCTATGCTATCCTCCGGAACGAGGCTATCCTCCGAAAAAGTATAGCCAAAACGGGGAAGGATATCTTGCTTTAAGAATGTCCCATTTCCCAGGATATTAGAGTTCCGCTGAAAAAGAGTATTCGGCTTATTCTGAATCTGAAAATCAAGCCTTAGTTGCTGGCCGGGCTGCAGTGGAGTAGCAAGTTTTAAGAGAGAAACCTGAAAGTAATCGTCTTCCTTAATCAGGCTCATCGGAGTAGAAAACCTGAAGGTCGTAATCTCATCAAAGCCCGTTTTGATCATGAGGGTATCTATAGGATGATCCCATGGGTTCTCTACCGTATAGTGTCCTGCTGCCATAAAGCTTTGGTCGCCTGGATAAAGGTCAATGGATACTTCCAGCGACCTGATCTTTGGGGGAAGGATGTGTGCATAGGGCAGAAACTCCTCCTGAAGTTCAGTAAATAATTTCTCCCTAGTGCTGGCGGATAAGTCTAGCTTTTCTGATTCTTCTTCATAGATAACAAAGCCTGTAACACTTACCAGGATCAATGCTCCGAAGATAGTCGCAATTACATATAGGTTCAGCCTATTCTTCATCCCTTTAAAGCGTGAAAAGAAGGGAACGGCCATTCCCACTGGCCACAAAAGGTGAATAGCTACGAGAAGCAAAGCAGAAAACCCCAACCAATAGATCTGTACCATCCAAAAAGCCTTCTCTGTCAATCCATATCCGTTTAGGTCGGAATAAGAAAGGAGAGGAGGTGAATTAAAACGCAGCAGATGGGTAGTAATTCCAATCTGCTCAAGACCGCCTATGCCTACCCATCCAAAGAGCAGTAAAAAAAGCCCCAGGTAGAGATGATTTGTGAGGGTATAGATGAAGAAAGAAGCTATCGTCCAAATCATCAAGGGAATCCAAACAAAGGATAGCAGATGATAGAGGTATAAGCCAATCTCCACCTCATAGAAGCTCTGGGAGAGTTGGATCCCTATACCCGTAAGCATGAATATCAGCATGAGCAACAAGAGGACTTTGGCCATAGATAGAAACTTACTGATCCATAGCACCCAAAAAGGAGTCGCTGTAGTATCTACTAATTGGTACATACCTGCGTCCCTTTCCCGATGGATGAGCAAGCCCGAGTAAATAAAGACCAGCAGCATACATATCAGGCTAAAAAAGGAAGAGGGAATTTGAAGAATGACCTTGGTGAGCGGAATCAGGACCATATCTTCCCTTTGGGTGACCCGACTTACTGCAAACAAAATGGCTAATACCGCCAAACTACTCACTCCTAAAAAAATGGGGCTCCTGACTACATATTTCACCCCCTGCATAGACAAGGCCCAAATGGTAGCAGCGTAATGTGAGGGAGTGTGTACTCGCCTGATATCAGCTAAATCCACCTCCGAATTTCCTTGCTCAAGTTCAGCCTTTCTTGCGCTACCCTTTCTTGAGAATATCCTGAGTCCTACAGGCGGAAACTGATGAAGCTTAAAGCGGCTAATAGAGAATACAATTGCTGCAAGTCCTACTCCCACCCAAAAGAGACGGTTGTATAGGACCCAGCCACTAGTAGGTAACACCGATTGGTTACGTTCAAGAATAGACCAATTGGCCGTGTAGTAGGCTAAGCTATTTTGACCAAAGGGGTCCAGCAAAGCTATCATTTCTGGAGAACCAACAAAGGCATTTTCAGTGATAATCTGAATTAGGAAGGGGAGTATGCTAACAATAAAAGCTGCATAAATATTTCTGACCCATAACACCACACAAAAGACCATCGCCCCAATGAAAAACAGATTTGGGATAGAATACCACAAGTAGGTCTGCATATAAGCCCCGATCTGTGTAGATCCCATGACGGCAGGGTCTGTTCCAGGAAGGAACTCCACCAGAAACATAGCCATCAGAACCATGAAGGCTATCCCCAACACCAAAGAGAAAGAGGCTAAAAATCTGGCTATTAAATAGGCGACCTTATCTACCGGGAAACTGTACAGCAGGCTGTGAATCCTAAACCTGTAATCCTTATAAATGGAACCACCTACCATAATGGGAAGCAGAACCACCAATAGCTTGGTCAAATACTGACTAGCTACGTTTATCTTAAAAAATGAATTCAGCTGTTCCTGAATATTCTCA
>JBCDBC010000391.1:0-5407 GCA_039184535.1 Bacteroidota bacterium
AACCGAGCCCTCCACCAAAGAGATATGGGTAGCTAAAGGGTTTTATACACCTGGGCCATCCGTAACCTCTACCTTTGAATTAGTTGACGGAGTCAATCTTATAGGTGGATTTGCCGGCAATGAAACTGATAGAGAAGCCAGAGATTGGAGAGTCAATTCGACCAACTTAACAGGGAACATTGGAGGCTTTGCCATTGCTGATAATTGTTGGCATGTCATTACTGCCCAAAATATCACTAGCGCAACTACTGTAGACGGATTTGTGATTCGTCAAGGTTTTGCTGATGGGAGCGGTCTTGACAGACATGGGGCTGGCTTCTTCATTCTAGACTCGCGAAATATTCAGATAAACAGCTGCCTCTTTGATACCAACCAAGCGAGAAAAGGAGACGGAGCAGGCGTTTACATCCGTCAATCACGAGACATCACCTTTTCAGAAGCTGTTTTTGGGAATAATACTGCTCGTGGAGATGGAGGAGGCGTATATATTGGCCCCAATTCAAGAGATATCCAATTCTTCTCTTCGACTTTTGCAGGAAACACAAGTTCTGAAGAAGATGGAGGTGCCATAGGTAACTTCGGGCCTGGTAACCAAACATTTAGCTGCTTATTTTATGAAAATACAGCTAAAAGAGGGGGTGCCATTTATAACGGTAGCCAGGGTAGCATAGATGTTTGGCATGGTACACTTACCCAAAATACTGCTGATGATGGGTTCGGTAGCGCTGTGTACTCACGTGGAAAATTCTTCTCTACGCATTCTATTTACTGGGATAATACGCACGATAATCCAGTCGAGTCTGATCAACCCTCTCAGGTTGATTGGGAAATCAACTTTTCCATAGTAGAAGGAGGATGGTCTTTTGGGGGAGGAAATAATAAAAATACGGATCCCCTGTTTAGAGATCCTGACCAAAACAGATTTACGCTCCTTGAAAATAGCCCAGGTATTGATGTGAGTAATCAATCTTTTACGTATGTAGATCTTTTAGGGAATCCAAGGGTAGTAAATGGGAAGCCAGATATGGGAGCCTACGAATTTCAGACAGGTCCTCCCCCACCCCTTTCGCTTGTGTATGTAGATCAGGACGCTAGTGGTGCTGATGATGGTTCCTCCTGGGAGGATGCCTTTGAAGACTTGCAGGATGCCTTAGCTTTTGCCAGGACTAATCCAAGTGTAAGAGAAATTTGGGTAGCAGAAGGCGTTTACACCCCCACCTCAGGCACAAACAGTAGCCTTTCCTTTGAACTGGTGAATGGGATAGGCCTATTAGGAGGATTTGAAGGGGACGAGACAGAATCAGAGAGTAGGAACCCAGCCTCCAACCTTACTGTCCTTAGCGGAGAAATAGGTGGAAATTCTTCTTCCGACAATACGTGGCATGTACTGCGAGCTACAGACTTAACAGATAGCACCCTGCTGGATGGATTTACCATTGTAGGAGGTTATGCTGATGGTAGTGGTTCTGATAGACATGGTGGGGGCTTATTCATGACAAATTCTCAAAAGCTGGTAATCCAGCAGGTCGAGTTTTCCAGAAACAGAGCTGTAAATGGAGATGGAGGCGCTATTTTCACTATTGGATCCTCTAATAGCTCGTTGAGAGATGTACTTTTCCAGAATAATCAAGCAAGAGGAGATGGAGGAGCTATTTACCTAAATACAGAAACGAGTTCTTTTCTGATTGATAGAGCTATTTTTCAGAATAATAAAAGTACGGAAGAAGATGGTGGAGCTATTGCCATCTTTGGCGGTATCTCAGATGGAAAACACATAATAGCTAACTCCCTATTCTTTGAGAATGAGTCTAAAAGAGGAGGTGCCATATACATAGCTAGAAATGCCGCTATGGAGGGTGCTAACCTAACCTTTACAAAGAATGAAGCACCTAAAAATCTAGGAAGTGCCATTAATGCTAGAGGGCAACTCAACCTTTTTAACAGCATACTGTGGGATAACTCTGACGAAAGTCCATTAGTTGTAGAGCAAAATGAAAGAAGTAAAGAGGTAAGCTATTCTATCATTGAAGGGGGATTTTCTGGAACCCAAATCCTAGATCTTGACCCAGAATTTACCAATGCTTCTGATGATGACTATACCCTAGCGCTGACCAGCCCTGCCATAGACCAAGGCATAGCGTCAGCCTCCACTATCGACTTAGCTGGTAATCCAAGACTTAGCGGAGATCAGCTAGACCTAGGTGCGTTTGAGCAACAAAAAGTAAGTTGTTCAGGATTTAGTAGGCTGTATGTGGATACAGACGCTACTGGCTCAGAAGATGGTTCTACTTGGGATAATTCATTTGTAGACCTACAGGAGGCGCTTTCATTTGCCAGAAGCTGTGATGAAGTAGAAGAAATATGGATAGCTAAAGGGACTTACTTCCCTTCCCAAACTGCTAATACTGATGAAACTTTTATGCTGGTCAGTGGAGTCTCAATTTATGGTGGCTTCAGTGGAAGTGAGACGGCTATTTCTCAAAGAGATATTAACGCTAATGAGACCATACTGTCAGGATTTATTGATTGCAATGATGATAATACTAGCTGTGATCAACGCTCTGATGTAGTGGTGGTAGGGGAAGACCTTGCCCCTGGAACCATTATAGATGGGCTAACTATCACTGGAGGTAATAATGGACAATTCATCAGTAATAATGTAAATGGTTCAAATGGTGCTGGAATGATTCTAAGGGTTAGTAATTCTGCTGAGATTTGTGAGCCAACGCTACAAAACCTAACCATAAGAGGTAACCGTAATATAGCGGGTAATGGAGGAGGGCTATTTATCTCTAATGCTAGTCCCGTTATAGATAACTGCCTATTTACAAACAATTTCTCCGTTCCAGATGGAGGGGGTATTTATGTGGATGGAGACAGAGACCTTACCATCACCAACACTACCTTTAGTTTCAACTCTTGTGATGACGCAGGTGGGGCTATAGCAGCGGAAATACCCAATATTACAGTTGAAAATTGTGTTTTCTACCGCAACTTTGCTGAAACTAGTGGAGGCGGCGGTATTGCTACAGGCCTAGGGACTAATCTCATAATTAGAAATAGTACATTCCATTTAAATCGAGTAGATGAGGGTAATGGTGGTGCATTAAAAATTGCTGGACCCACCTTTGCTGTTAACTCTATTTTCTGGAGAAATGGCAACCTAGATGGAGAAGAATTTGATGATGATGATGCCTTTAATGACACAGGTTTCACCGCTGATATTGATGACGATGATCTGGTCATTGAGTATTCTATCGTAGAGCTGGGATGGCCTGGTGAGGGGAATCTAGACATGGATCCAGCATTTGTAGATGGAGCATCTGGTGACCTAAGGCTCACAGACATTAGTCCAGCCATTAACGCAGGCCTAAACGCGGAGGCTACAGCCCTAGCCACTGATTTGGATGGGAACCCAAGGCTGGTAGAAAACACCATAGATATGGGTGCCTATGAATTCCAGGAAACTACAGGGGTTTGCCCAGGTACCAGTAAAATATTTGTGGATATAAATTCAGGTGGACTTAATGATGGTTCCTCCTGGAGTGATGCTTTCTCTGATCTCCAGGATGCACTGGCTCTGGCAAGGAGTTGTGATGAGGTAACAGAAATATGGGTAGCTGAAGGCACCTATACACCTACCTCGGATCTGGATGACAATGTTACCTTTTTACTGGTAAATGGCGTTTCCCTTTACGGAGGTTTTAGTGGAACGGAAAGCAGCCTTTCCCAAAGGGACTGGAAAGCTAATCCCACCATTCTGAGTGGAGATCTGGGTCAGGCCAATAACAATCCAGTCAATAGTAAGCATGTTGTCGTTGGGATAAATGTTGACTCGACTACCCTGGTTGACGGCTTTATCATCAGGGATGGCTCCACCTATGATGAGGCTATCTGCTTTGATAATGATCCTTTCTGTACAGATGGAATTTATCCAAATGGAGGAGGTGGCATACTCATCTTTTCTGAAGATGGAGGGGTATCTAATCCCATTATTCAATATTGCCTATTTGAAAATAACCAGAATGGATCTGATGGTTCAGGAGGATATGATGGAGGCGCTATCTATTTAGAAAGGGCAAGTGCTACCATCCAGTTCTGCGAATTTATGAATAATAGTTCTGGTAACGATGGAGGAGCAATTTCTGCCTTTTTTGAAGGTAGGTTAACCATTAAAAATTCTGTGTTTAAAAATAATGTAGCAGGTGATGATGGTGGAGCTATCTATGTCTCCGGTCCATTAGTAAATGGAAAAAGGCAAGCTGCTTCTGTTAATATTGAAAACTCAGAATTTTACCGAAACTCATCATTTGATAGTGGCGGAGCTATTTTCTCAGGTTCAGAAGACTTTGTAATCAGAAATGCTACTTTCTTTGAAAATACTGCTACTGAATTTGGGACTATCAATGTCATACTACCGATAGAGATCTACAATTCCATCATTTGGTTAAATGAGAGTGGATTCAGCCTTCCTGCCATCACAGGGGCACAAGGAGCCATAGATGCTTCTATTATTAGTCACTCTATCATAGAAGGCGGATTCCCCGGAACTAACAATTTAAGTAGCTATCCAGAATTTGTAGATACTACCCTAGCAAATCTAGACCTTAGTTTAACTGCTGGTAGTCCTGCCATTAACGCTGGCCTAACTAGTGAAGCCCCTTTAATAGCTGAAGACTTGGCAGGAAATATAAGAGTTGCAGATAATGTAATTGATATAGGAGCCTACGAATTCCAGGATATACTTTCATCAGGTGTAATTAGCTTCTTACTGATTAATTCCGACACAGATAACGTGATTGGAGAAGTCAGAGATGGAGATGTCCTCACGAATCTTCCTGGACCTGTAAATATAGAGGCAGTTACAACGGATGACGTAAAGTCCGTCAAGTTCCAGCTGAGTGGTCCAGTTAACCTAACGCGTACAGAGAATGTCATGCCATGGGCCTTATTTGGGGATAGTTCCGGGGACTTCCGGGATTGGGATCCCCTTGATGGTAATTACACCTTGACAGCTACTCCTTTCAGCGAAAAGAAAGCTCAAGGAGAAGAAGGAACTGCTAACACTATCTCATTTACGGTAGATGTCAGCCAGTCAACTAATAGTCTTGATCAAGACCTTATCAGTCTATATCCTAATCCTACTCAAGGAAGCATGATCCTTAGACTACCTGAGAACTGGAAGGCTGAAGGTCAGGTGCAAATTCTCAACAAGGAGGGAATAATCCTTTACAGGGAAAGCGTAACAGCTGATGACAAAAATCTTAGCATAGAATTAACTGGTTTACAAGAAGGCTTATATTATTTATTGTTGAAAGGAGCTGATAAATTGGAAAGTACCTCCTTCATTATCACAAATTAGAATTAAGGCTATTAATTTCTGGACTTTATTTCAGTGAAAGTCGAG
>JBCDBC010000392.1:0-5401 GCA_039184535.1 Bacteroidota bacterium
CAACTACCGTCTCACACGCACCAAACCAACCTGGTCTTTCCGCTTCAATGTGGAGGCTGGTGGGAATATTCCCTGGATACTGGAGAATCTATTGGATAGTGATCAGGAAGAAGGGGACAACTATCTGTCTATTTTCAGGTCCCAGTCCAGAGGGAATAGTGAAGGCCTGGCTTATGGCCAATTCCTAAGGAGCTCTGTAGAAGGAAAACTTTTTGTGCCGCTTAACAGCAAATCAGAATTGGTATTCCGGGGCTTCTTTGGCTATGGATCTGCTTATAATACCACTCAGATCATCCCCCAGGAAAGTAGGTTTTACAGTGGAGGCACCAACTCCATGAGAGGTTGGCAGTCTAACACCCTCGGCCCAGGAAGGCTTAGCCTGAGGGATATACAAACGGAGAACTTTACCAGTGGGAGCTCCATTAGTCTGTTAGCGCCAGGAGGAGAAATTATCTCAGAGATGAATGCTGAATTAAGGTTCGATGTATACTCCTATCTGGAGATGGCGCTATTCACTGATGTGGGGAATGTGTGGTTCGGCAATACTCCCACCAACCTTGGGGGAGACAGGGCAAGCCTGGCAACTTTCTCACCGGAAAATTTCAGCCTAGGATGGGATGCAGGCCTGGGCTTCCGCTTCGACTTTTCCTTCCTCATTCTACGTGTGGACTTAGCTCAACAACTACATGCTCCAGATGTAGGCTGGGTTCTTAATAGAGCTAATGATCCTGACAGACGCTTCCAGTTAAACCTAGGAATAGGGTATCCGTTTTAAACTACTTTATTCGAAGAAAAAACTCCTCTCGTTTTCCTATCTTAATTTTCAAATACCAAAACTCATGAAAAGAATCCAGCTCTTCGAATTTGAGGATTTTGATTGGTTTCCCTCCACTTTCCGGTCTACCATCACCAAGCTCATTGTGGTCCTACATAAGCTCATGGGAACAAAGGAAGTGCTTGGCGACTTACTTCTCAGCGTCAAGGACAGACATGCATTCTCCACTATAGTGGATATGGGTTCCGGTTCAGGGGGTATTATGCCTATGGTAGCTGACTATCTAAAGGAGCAATCGCGTAATTCACCTACGAGTATCTTGCTAACAGACCTACATCCCAATACCTCTTTTGTGAAGCAGTTCAATGAAAAGAACATAGAGGGTCTTAGCTACAGCCCGAATTCACTAGATGCGACAAACCTACAGAATACTCCTGAAGGCCTAAAGACCATGGTCAATAGTTTCCATCATATGCGTCCTGATATGGCCAGGAAAATACTCTCCTCTGCTCAGGAGAATAAACAGCCTTTGCTGATCTATGAAATAGCGGAGAATAAAATTCCTACCATCGTTTGGTGGCTGACTTTACCCTTAGGCCTTACGCTGGTAGCCTTGTCTGCCATTGTATTTGTTCCTTTTGTGAAACCGCTAAATTGGAAAGATCTGCTCTTTAGCTGGCTAATCCCCATAGTACCCATTACCTATGCATGGGATGGACAGGCTTCCTTACCCAGGATGTATACCTTTGAGGATGTGAAGAACTACCTGCTTCCTCAGGAAGATCCCAGCTATACATGGGAAATGGCCACTGCCAAAAAGAAGGATGGAAAGGATTTGGGATATTATGTGCTAGGGCTGCCGGTCGGCTAGATGTTGATCCGATTATGCATACTCTCAACACCTTTCTTTATGCTGAATTAGGACTCTCTCAAAGCCTAGTACCAGCCGTAACCAATTTCTTTAGAGAAGAACGGATAGCCAAAAAAGGGTTCATGGCTAGAAAAGGAGGATATTGTCAAACCCTTAGCTTAATAGAAAGCGGATATATGAGGTTCTTTTCCCAATCAGATAAAAAAGAAATCACCCATTGGATCTTTGGAGAGGGGCAAATCATTACGGACGTAGCCAGTTTTTACCTTCAGCAACCTGCTAAGTGGAACATACAGGCCCTAACTGATGTTAGCTTGTACTCTTTGTCTTATACTGATTTCCAGAAGCTGAGAAAGGAGGTAAAAGAGTGGGACTCCGTAGAAAAGTTGTTACAGGTAAAACTTATGTCAGCCCTGGAAAACAGAGTATACACCTTGCTCTCCATGTCGGCCGAAGAGCGTTATCACTACCTCTTCCAGTCTGACAGTAAGATGTTCAATGAGCTCCCTCTTCAATACCTGGCCTCCATGATGGGCATGAGCCCAGAAACCCTAAGTCGTATTCGGGCCAAGGCGGGTGAGTGATGGACATTTCCCAGAAAAGGTCGTTGTACTTCGACAGGCTCAGCAACCAAGACTCTCGAAACGACAAAGTTGAGAGGAAAAATTGACACTTCGAGAGCCTCAGTGTCCGACTTACTTCAACCTTCATCCATCATGCTAGTATTTACTTACCAACCTAATGGGTAACAAATGGGTAGACATTCTCTCACAAATCCTCTCTCCACCTAATTTCTTGATTTTTCTCAGGAGAATTCCGGGATATTCCCTTTAGCTTAGAGGGAGAAAATCATAAGCATGAAGTCCCATCCCCAATTTGACTATTATGGACTACCAGGAAATTGCGTTTACCAGACAGGGAGAAATAGCCATCATTAAGTTTAACCGACCAGAGGTCATGAACTGCGTGGGTCCCAAAACCCATGAAGAGTTACTCTCAGCCTGGCAAATAGTTAAAACAGACGATAGTCTCAAAGTAGCCATCATCACAGGGGAAGGAGATAAGGCTTTCTGTAGCGGAGGAGATTTAAAAGCAGGTTTAGAAGGAGAATTAGTACAGTTTTCTGAAAAGGAGAAAGAGCTACACCGCCAAGGGAAGGCTCCTGGTATTTTGGGGCCTACTCGTTGGACGGATATCTATAAGCCCATCATAGCAGCCGTAAACGGTGTGGCTTACGCAGGAGGACTGGAATGGGCCTGCTTTGCGGATATGCGCATAGCAGAAGAACACGCCTCTTTTGGCGTTACCTGTAGGAGGTGGAACATAGGGTTGGCAGATGGGGGTACTCAGCGTCTACCCAGAATCGTGGGTATGGGGAGAGCCATGGAACTCATCATCACGGGGAAGGTCATAGATGCACAGGAAGCCTACAGAATTGGCCTGGCCAATGAGGTAGTTCCTAAAGGGCAATCTCTTGCCAGAGCTCTGGAACTCGCTGAATTTATCTGCACTCTCCCCCAGCCTGCCATCCGAACTGATAAGGAAGCTGCCGTTAGGGGGTTTGGAGAGAGTCTGGAGGAAGGGCTTAGAATAGAAGCCGAAAAGTTCCTCCACTCCATTTATGAGCCCGAAACCATAGAGGGTCTTACCCAATTCAACAAGCGCCTCCATCCGGACAGACAATATGATGCTAAAACGAAGACTCCTGGCATAATCAGAAAAGAAAAGTAGGGATAACAGCCTAAAAATCCTTTTTCTTAACTTGCTAATCTACTCTTAAGTAAGAGATCCATCTATGCCTCTTTCTCCCCTTCTCTATTACCAGAAACATTCTCCCCTAGAAGAATTAGAGGATCTGGTTAAGTATTTCTGGGTGATGAGAAGCAGGGAAAAGGAGTCCAGACAGGATTTACTCATTCCGGACGGATACCCGGAAATCATTTTTGTTCTTCAGGGAGAATATCAAAAAGCCTATCTGGATCCTGAAAAGTCTCCTGCCATCATACATACTTCCTGCCTGGTAGGTATACAGACACAAACCGTCCTGGCCAATAGGTTAAACCATTGCCACCTAATAGGGATCAAGCTCAAACCTGCTGGAGCCTACCGACTGACAGGGTCATTACTATCTCAGATGGCTAATACCAACCAACCGATAGAAACAAGTGGGTTAGCCTGGTTGATCTCTTTAAACCAATACTTGAAACCTTCCCACACAGATGATGAAGTATTGGCGCTTATCCAGGAGGGTCTACTGGCACAAAAAGATATCAACCAAGCTGATGAGCTGGCAACTTCCTTGATCAACTTTATCTTATCTACGAAAGGACAGATAAGTGTCAAAAAACTCGCTCAACAGCACGCCCTTAGTGTGAGGCATTTACAGAGAAAGTTTAAATCTTTCTTTGGGATTTCTCCCAAAAAATTCATTTCTCTCATCCGATTTAAGCACTACTACAAACACAAAGTTCTTAAACAGCAGGAACAGCAACACTTCCTGGACTACGGGTATTCCGACCAAATGCATTTCATCAGGGATTTTCAAAAACACCTAGGAGTCACACCTTCTAAAAGTGAGGCGTCAGCTTTCCTTAAGCTAAATGAGATGGCCCAGATCAGTAGCTAGGTGGGGTACTGCCGTTTTGCTTTGTAGACAGCTTACAGAATCGGCGATTTTTTATCCCGGTTCAGGATTGTTACATTAGGAGAAACAGTAAAGTAAGAAACTGCAAAATGAATACGACTACAGCTACTAAACCCGCTACGAGTGTCTCTTCTTCACATATACAGGAGAAGTTCGCAAAACTCAAGGAAAACCAATTCAAGGTAGGTAATAGCACGCTTCGCGAGCGTAAAGCCAAGCTGAATGCTTTCCATAAAGCCGTATTGGCTTACAGACCTCAAATCAAGGAAGCGCTTTTTAAAGACTTCAGAAAGCACCCAAGTGAAGTAGACCTCACAGAGGTATATCCTGTAACCAGTGAGCTTAAACATGCCAAAAGTCACCTGAGAAAGTGGATGGGAAAGCATCGTGCAAAAACCCCTCTTTCCATGCTGGGTTCCAGCTCTTACATTAAGTACGAGCCTAAGGGTGTGGTCCTCATCATTTCTCCCTGGAACTTCCCCATCAACCTGACCTTTGGTCCATTAGTGGCGGCTATTTGTGCAGGAAATACAGTCATGATTAAGCCTTCAGAAAATACTCCACATGCCTCAGCCCTGATGAAAAAGATTGTGGAGGAAGTCTTTGACGAGAATGAAGTTACTGTAGTTGAGGGAGGAGTGGAAACAGCTCAGGAGTGTCTAGGCCTACCATTCAACCATATATTCTTTACGGGTGCACCTAGCATCGGAAAAATTGTGATGTCGGCAGCAGCCAAAAACCTGACTTCTGTTACCCTGGAGTTAGGTGGTAAGTCGCCTACCATAGTAGATGAAACTGCCAATGTGGAAACGGCTGCCCGCAGGATTGCCTGGGGAAAATACCTCAACAATGGGCAAATCTGTATAGCGCCTGACTACCTCTATGTACACAAGAAGGTAAAAGATCAATTTGTGGCAGAGGTTCAGAAAAATATCCAGGACTTCTACACAGAAGATGCTTCCAAAGAAAGCTCCTATGCCAGAATGGTCAATGGTCGTCATTACGAGCGGGTAAAAAGCTATGTAGCTGATGCAGTGGATAAGGGTGCTACTGTGCATGCGGGAAACACCTTTGATGATAGCCAAAACTATATTGCCCCTACGCTACTGAC
>JBCDBC010000393.1:0-5396 GCA_039184535.1 Bacteroidota bacterium
GAAAGCATCTCTGCTACTTCCTGCTGCTGGATGCCGATATGTCTGTCGGAAAATGTTCTGTTTGTAGGCGCCATAAATGCTATTCTTCAGCGATAAAAACCAAAATTACTTCCAATAAATGTTAGTTCAAACTACCTTATCCACATGAGAAATAAGATGTCTGAAATAACCTAAAAACGAAAAAATTGTTAGACCAACTTCTGCCTTTTCCATGTTGGAAGCAAGACACAAAAAGTGTTAGCTTAGGGGCTTAATTCTCACAAGACAACTTTTAGGAATTGCTGGATACATTTAAGCATAAGGGCCTTCGCGAAAAAATGGTGGATAAACTTGCTGAGAAAGGTATATCTGACCAAAAAGTCTTAGAGGCCATGCGTAAGGTTCCCCGGCATCTTTTTATAGATTCGGCTTTTCAGGATCAGGCGTATGAGGATAAGGCTTTGCCCATAAATGAGGGTCAGACCATTAGCCAGCCTTTTACCGTTGCCTACCAAACCCAGATGTTAAAACTTAAGTCAGGCATGAAGGTGTTAGAAGTAGGGACGGGCTCTGGATACCAGGCAGCTATTCTGGCTTGTATGGGCATGCGGGTAACCAGTGTGGAGATCATCAGCTCATTACATAAGCGGGCCCAAAATACGCTCGGAGATTTACATTATTCTGTTATGTTAAAACTAGGTGATGGGTCCATGGGGTGGAGCCCTTCACAGCCCTACCAAAGGATCATTGTAACAGCGGCTTGCCCCATAGTTCCTCCCCAGTTGAAACAACAATTAGAGGTAGGTGGGAAAATGATTCTGCCTGTAGGAACGTTACATAGCCAACAGATGTATCTGGTCAACCGCAAATCCAGGGATGAATTTCAGCAGGAAATCCTGCATTCCTTTAAATTTGTGCCGCTAAGAGGAAGAAACGGTTTCAGAAAATCTGTAGAGTAGTTTGGACAAGCACACATCTGAAGAAAGTTATACCCATTTATGAAGAAGGATTTTTCGTACACCACTACCCAGGGAAATCACATCCCCATTACCCTTTACGGAGCAGACAAATTTGGAGAACAGCCCTGTGTCATTTACGTCCATGGATTCAAGGGATTTAAGGATTGGGGATTTGTCCCCTATGCAGGAGAATTTTTGGCGGAGAATGACATTAGCCTAATCACCTTTAACTTTTCTCACAACGGCATAGGAGAAAACTTACAGGATTTTACTGAGCCACAGCTATTTGAACAGAATACTTTTACCCTGGAGTTAGAAGAAACCCTGGAAATCATTCACCTGGCCCAACACACGAATTTCTTTGGCAAAGACCTGAGAAGTAAAATCGGAATTTGGGGACACAGCAGAGGAGGCGGGATAGCCCTCTTGGCGGCCAATTATTCTTCAGAAGTAGTATCTGCCTGTTCCTGGGCTGCTGTATCCAACTTTGACAGGTACTCCAAGAAAGACAAACAAGAGTGGCGAGAGAAAGGATATAGAGAAGTGAAAAACTCACGCACAGGGCAGGTATTTAAGATGGGACTTCCTATTCTCAATGACATAGAGAAAAATGCTCGTAAAACCCTCAATATACTTGAGTCAGTCAAAACCATGGAGAAACCCCTACTGGTGGTCCACGGACAGTCAGATGAAACGGTTCCCTTTTACGACGCTGAGCAGATCAACATTTACGCAAAGCCCAGCCTGTGTAGAATCAGACTGATTCCCAATGCTAGTCACACCTTCGGGGCAAAACACCCCTTTCAGCAAAGCACAAAAGAGCTTACCTTAGCATTAGAGCTAACGACTAGCTTCTTTAATGAGACGCTGAGGTAGATGAAGGAGTTCAACCAGATCAAGTCAGACATAAGTAAGAATGAAATCAAACCCCTCTACTTTCTGGGAGGGGAAGAAAGTTTCTTCATTGACAGTCTCATGAAGGAACTGGATCAGCATGTGCTTACCCCTGCTGAGGAGGCCTTCAATAAAACGCTCCTATACGGAGGTGAGTTCCAACTGGCTCAACTCATACAAACTTGTCGTTCCTTTCCGGTCATGGCTAACAGAAGGCTGGTCCTGGTAAAGGAAGCCCAAAAGATCCCCAAAGCTGATTGGGCTAAGCTGGAAGCCTATTGGAAAAACCCGGTACCCAGTACAGTGCTAGCCCTGGCCTGTAAAGTGAAAAACTTACCTGTAGGGAAAGTGGCCATTAAAAACATCCAGCAGCATGGCGTATTCTTCCATGCCAGGAAGATGTACGACAGAGATGTGCTGGCCTGGCTGACAGACTACCTGAAGGAGACAGGGTTGAAATTTGATACGAAAGTCCCAGGAATTCTGGTAACCAACTTAGGGACTAATGTGCCTCTGATTGTAAATGAACTGAATAAGATTCTGGTTTACCTGAAGGCCACCAAGCAGGACACCATCAAGGAAGACTTTGTGTATGAGATGATCAATGTGGACAAGGAGTTCAATGTGTTTGAGTTGATAGGGGCTATCAGTACCCGCAACAAGAGTAAAAGCCACATGATCATTGATAGACTCACACAGAATACCAAACTGAATCCGCCCATTTTGATCATTAGTGCCTTATATAGATTCTTTTACAATGTCTCTCTGGTGTGGGACTATCAGCTGCGTGATCCTAATGCGGTAAAAAATCAGCTAGGAGTTACCTACTATGCAGCTAAAGACTACCTCATGGCCAAAACCAAGTTTCCACGTCCTCAGGTGATGAAAAATCTACTGCACATTAAGGAAGCAGATGCCAGCATAAAAGGTTTCCATCCTTCCAATATGGGAGATGACCACATTCTCAAAACCCTTGTCTTCCGTTTACTAGACTGACATGAATAAGATCGCACTACCAGTTCTTAGCGTCTTTGCGCCTTTGCGTGAGAATAATTCATGCCAAGCCGCCAAGCTGCAAAGAGGATTCATTTTTCTACTGATGGTTTTGTTGGGGGTTAACGGATTCGCCCAGGAGGGAATCGTGAGAGGAAGGGTATCTGCCGGAAATGGAGAGCCTCTTCAGGGTGCTGTAGTAGTCAGCGACAAACAAAAGAAGGGTACCTACACCAACGAAGACGGGATATTTAGCTTGGATCTACCAGTAGGAGAAGATAAAGTCAGGATTTCATATTTCGGATATAAGGCTAAGGACATAGCTTTTACCATCAAGAGAAATGAAACCACTACCCTAAGAATCAGCCTGGAAGAAGAAACGGTAGAAACGGAGGTGGTAGAAATTGTCTCGGATAGGAAGACTACCATCAATCAGAACCAGGCTACGCTGGGTAAGATTCAGATAGAACCTTCAGACATATTGGATATTCCCAGCATAGGCGCACCGGACTTAGCGCAATACCTACAGGTTCTTCCCGGGGTAGTATTTACAGGAGATCAGGGCGGACAATTATACATACGCGGAGGTACGCCCGTGCAGAACATGGTGTACATGGATGGGATGATCTTGTACAGACCTTTTCATTCTATTGGGCTGTTCAGTGTATTTGATCCGGATTACATCCGATCAGCGGATTTATATTCTGCAGCTTTCCCGGCACAGTTTGGTGGGAGAATTTCTTCAGTTCTCAACATAAAAACCCGTACACCTGATGTCCAAAGGTGGGGAGGGTCCCTAAACCTGGGACCATTTATGTCTTCAGCCTTAGTGGAAGGGCCCATAGTAAAAGGAAAAAGAGAAGGAACTGGGTTAAGTGGTTTGGTGTCTTATCGAAGAAACTATATGGATGAGGTAAGCCCGGACCTGTATGACTATGTGAATGATGGGGTAGGGGTGCCTTTCAACTTTACGGACATCTATGGAAAGCTATCCCTGACTGATGGCGCTAATCAACTGTCGGTTTTTGGATTCTCACAGGAGGATGCAGTCAACTATGAAGTACCTGCTTCCACTTCATGGGAATCATCCGGTGGAGGCGCCACCTTCCAGTTGCTCCCTTCAGCTGCCAACGCCATTATCACCGGTAATCTGGCTTTCTCCAACTATGAAGTGTCTCAGGACAATTCCACAGAAGCCTTCCCCAGAACCAGTCAAATAAATGGCTTTAACGGAGGGTTGGACATTAGCTACCTGCTAAACTCTGTAGATGAGCTTTCCTTTGGGGTAAACATTCTGGGCTTTACTACGGATTTTGCCTTCACTAACTCCTTTAACCTTCAGACTAGCCAACAAAGCAACAATACTGAAGCAGCTATCTACGTCAGGTGGAAAAAGGTCCTGCTGGCTCAGGAAGATAATGCCCTCTCTCAGCAAAGATGGGTCATAGAGCCCTCTGCCAGGGTACACTATTTCAATGATCAGCAGCATCTCTCTTTCGAACCACGATTAAGAGTTAAGTGGAGCTTGCCTAAAGTAAGTGTGAGCATAGGGACGGGTATGTTTACCCAGAATTTGATCTCTGCGGTGTCTGACCGGGACATAGTGAATTTCTTCCAGGGCATCATAGCAGCTCCTCCTTCAGTACCAGATCAGATAAAAGATCATGCTTTACAAACCGCTGTTCACGGATTGGCAGCAGTAGAGGTCTTACCTGTACAAGGGGTGAAAATACAGTTGGAAGGCTGGGTAAAGGACTTCACTCAGCTTACTAACATCAACAGATTACGTCTATTTGAAGAAGACCCGCTCTACATCACTGAGACAGGTCTTTCTTATGGGGTAGATGTATCGGCTGATATTCAGCGAAAGAATCTGGGCCTTACCCTGAATTACGGTTGGAGTAAGAACGAACGGACCGATCCTGTCCAGACTTATGCACCTGTATGGGACAGGAGGCATAGTATAAATGCGCTTTTGGCGTATAAATCCTCTGCCAAGGTCAGTACAAAAAGAGACGCCAAGCCCAGGTGGGATGTAAATGTCCGCTGGAACCTGGGGTCAGGCTTTCCCTTTACCCAAACACAAGGTTTCTTCCCCAGGCTAAACTTTGATGAGAATGGCACACAGACAGATATACTCACCCAAACCGGAGAACTGGCCCTTCTATTAAGTGAAGACCTAAATGCTGGTAGGCTTCCCTGGTTTCACCGGTTAGATGCCTCTGTTACCTACAGATTTGCGCTTGGGAGAATCATTCTCTCTGAACTTACCCTTTCTGCCATCAACCTCTATGACAGACAGAATGTCTTCTACCTGGATAGGATCAGCAATGAGCGGGTAGATCAGCTCCCTTTCCTCCCTTCCCTCAACTGGCGACTGAATTTCTGACAAATTGTGAGGATCAGAAATAGGATTTTGGCAGACGATCTGTCATAATGGCAAGGATTTTTCCACATTTTCCGTCATAACGACTTTCTACATGGGATGGCACCAGGATTGTTGATACAGAGTGTACCAAACTGATAAGTCATGACCGGAAAAGAACCAGAAGATTACTTTAAAAGCTTTAA